>CAMBQC010000005.1 GCA_945869855.1 Prosthecobacter debontii | reverse complement strand
GAAACGGCTGACGCGCTCCTTGCTCCCACCGCTCCAACCACCGCCGTGGATCACTACGACGAGCGGAGTCGGCTTGTCCGATTTCGCCTGCCAGAAATCGAGGACGTTGCGTTCGTGCGGGCCGTAGCTCACCTCGGCATGGGTGGGCTTGGGGACTCCGGCATCATATTCCTCGCCGTGGAGGAAGGGCGCGGAGATGAGAAGGGCGGTGATGAGCAGGGTTCTTTTCATGGAGTGGGGAAATTCAATCGTTGTCCGTCGGCGACCAGGCGTAGCTTCAGTTTTTCGTAATCCACATCTTGGACGGGAATTTGGTTATCGATGGCGAAGGATGCGGCGGTTCCCGCGCTTTGGTCGAGGATCATGAAAATAGGTTCCATGCGGATCGATCCGAAGGCGACGTGCGAGGCCGAGAGACTTACTGGAACTAACAGGTTTTCGCACTCCTCCTTTTTGGGGACGATGGCGCGGTAGGAAACCGGGTAGGGACCGGCGCAATCGTGTCCGAAGCCTCCCTCATTGCGCACGGTCATCACCCCGTTTTCCTCCACCGGCACACGCTGGCAGAAGTGGGAGTCCATCGGGTAGGAGGCGAGGCCGACGGAATCCTCCGCGAGCCGCTTCGCCTCGCAATCGGCCTGGGTCACCACGTAGTCCGAGACCATGCGGCGGCCTTCGCGGATATAGAGTTGGTGAGGCCAGTGGCCGGTTTCCCTGAACTCACCGGGATCCAATCCGAACTTCCGGGAGCGCTCTTGCAGCTCCTTCGGCACCTGCGGATCGTTCGCCAGGAAATACAGCAGCCCCTGCTGGTAGGTGACGTGATCTTGGAAGATTTCCTCGCGCATTTCGTAGAGCTTGCGCAGCGGCACGGGCAGCCCGCGGCGGGGCGGGGGGAGTTCGGAGAAATTCACCGGCTCGAAGGTGCCGTCCATATTTACCGACTCCAGCTTGCGGCCGGGGAGCACCGTCACACCGGCTTCCGTTAGCATGCCGCGGTAGAGCTTCTCCGCGGACGAAGCCTTGAAATCCGTCTTGCCGCCGAGCCGCGCGTAGAACTCCAGCGCAAGGCCGCCGATGGAATCGGGTTTCCCGAGATCGGTGGCGGTGAGTCCGCCGGAGGTCAGGCCGCCGACGTGTTGGTTGAAGGAAATCAGGATTGTCTTCCGCCCCATGCGGGCGGCTTGGATCGCGGCGATGGTTCCGGCGGAGGTGCCGCCGTAAACGGCCACCTCGCATTCGAGCGCCACCGGTTTCACGGCCACAGACGGGCGGTGGTAATGCAAGGCATCCGCAGCCGCCTGCGGCGCAAGGGCCGCGAGCGCGGGCAGAATGACGGCCGCGATCAGATGGATCGCGACTCTGTACGCTGCGGCTGTGTGTGTCCACATCGCGATCATCAGCGGGTTTCGGAAACCGGCGACCGATCCAGCGCCTTGTTCGGGAAGATCGGCGAGGGTGTATGGTGGCCGTCCATCAGCATGAGCATGTCGGCCACGCGTTCGGGCTCCTGTTTCGAAAGGTCTTTGGTTTCCGCGAGGTCTTGTCCGAGGTGGTAGAGTTCGGGTTTCCCTTTTTTCTCAAGGTCGTATTGCACCAGCTTCCAGTCACCCTGGCGCAGGGCGCGGCGGGTGCCCGATTCGTGGAATTCCCAGTAGAGGAAATCGTGTGCGCCCTGCTCGCCCTTGCCGGTGAGAGCGGGTGCGTAGGAGATGCCGTTGAGGCCGGCGGGCGTTTCGGCACCAGCGAGTTCGCAGGCGGTCGGCAGGAAATCCCAGAACGCGCTGACGTGGTCGCTGGTGCCCGGCTTGGCGATTCCGGCGGGCCAATGCGCGATCATCGGCACGCGGATGCCGCCTTCGTAAAGGTCGCGCTTGCCGCCGCGCAGGGGGCCGGAGGAGTTGTGCATCGTGGGATCGTAGCCGCCCTCGAAGTGCGGGCCGTTGTCGCTGCTGAAAATAATCAGCGTGTCTTTCTCGACTCCCTTTTCCTTCAGCGCGGCGACCACGCGGCCGACGTATCCGTCCAGCGCCTCGACCATCGCGAGGTAATGCGCCGCCGGATTTTTCACCTCCGTGTAGTGGCCTTTAGTGTGCTTCTTGCCGGCTCCGCCCGGAACGGATCCCTCCGGACCCAGCACGGCGGCGTGCGGGATGGGGTAGGAGAGCAGCAGGAAGAACGGGTCTTCGGTTTCCTTGATGAAGCGTTCGGCACGGACGGTGTAGAGCTCCGCGTCGTAGGATTTGCCGGAGTGGAGCTTGTTGCCCTCCAGCCCGATCTTTTTTTCCTGGTCGTAAACGAAGAGCGGATAGCGGAAGTGGCCGTCCTTGTGGCTGGTCGTGCCGTAGAATACATCGAAGCCCTTCTCCAGCACCCGCGCCGGGTTCTGGGTGTTTCCCGTGACACAGGATTTCCCGACCATGGCGGTGCGGTATCCGGCGCGTTGCATCAGGGTGGCCACCGTGAGATCCTCGGGATCGGTACGCAGCTCGAACTCGCCATTGCCGCGCAACCACGTTCTTCCGGTGTCCAGTCCGGTCATTAGGGTGCTGCGGGCGGGTGCGCAGACGGTGCAGCCGGAGTAGTGCTGGGTGAAACGGATGCCCTCCGCCGCGAGCTTATCGAGCGTCGGGGTCTTGGTTGTTTTCTGGCCGTAGCAGCCGAGGTCGCCGTATCCGAGATCGTCCGCGATGATGAAAATGATGTTGGGTTTCGCGGTGGCGGAAATCGGCGACTGGGAAATTGCTGCTGACAGAACGAGTAGGGAAAGTGAGATGATTTTTTTCATTTTTATACTTTATGGATGAGTCGTGCCGAATGTTTAAGTGACTATATATGATCATCTAATCTCTTAATTTTAAATCCCCAATTTCCTTTCAAGGTTGAGCAACGTTGCACTTATTAGGTGTTTCCGATTAGGGATTGGAGAGTAGGGCATGGTATCCGCGAAGCAGCTCCGCCGCTCGCTCTTGCGCTGCTTCGAGGGGCAGGCCGTCGGGCACTCCGGGGCGGGTGTGATCGGTTTTGCTGAGCCACGCGTGCTTGAGGATTCCGGCGCGTGTTTCTAGGATGGACAAGGCCTTGCCATCGGCCAAGGCCGGCTTCCCCGGCAGATGCCAAAGCGGCCAGATTTGCCTGACAACGGACGCCGCGATGAAATCATGGCCTCTCTCGCCCGGATGCACCTTGTCGCGCGCATAGACGAAACTAGGGTCGGTTTGTTTTTCCGCTGTGATGGCTGCGCGCAGGTCGGTGCGGATATCGATCACATGCCAGTCGCCCTGCGCCGCCAGCCATGCCGCTTGGGCGTCAAGAACCGCATCATAGCCCTGCGGGCCTTGCGCGGCGCGATCTGCGTCATACAACGGAGCGGTGACGACCGCAAACTTTGCGCACTGTTTCTCGGCCGCCGCCTTCAGCCGTGCCATTCCTTCCTGGAACGCTTTCTGCCTTGTTTCGTCGAGAGGCAGGTAGATGCCGTCGTTCATGCCATAGCAGGCCAGGACGTGGGTGGGCTTGAAGGCCTCAAGGATGCGCCCGAGGCGCTCGTGCAGGTCGGGTCTCGGAAATTTTCCGCCGGCATGACCCGGTTCCGAAAGCCCTGAGACGGTTTCGCTCGCGAGCCCGAAGTTGACGATTTCCGCATCGGTGAACGCCGGGGCCGTGCGAAGGGCTGATTCCAGCAAGGCCGGCCAGCGTCCGGAGTAGGTGATGCTGTCCCCAAGGATGGCGACACGCGGTTCGGCGGCTATCGAAACAAGTTGGCCAAGCAATACCGCGAGGATGACGAAGGAGCTCTTCATTGCGTATTGCACTTGGGGAGATACGTTTGCTACCTACGGTTGTTTTTTTTCACTCCCTGCGGCTTCTCGCCTTTGCGCGGTTCGTCAGCGAGGGCTGGCATGCAGGCAATCAGGAGCGCTACAAGAGGTCGTTTCATCGGATTCAGTTGTCTTTGCTTTCATTGTTCGGTTTTACGGTGGCCGCTTTTCCAAGGCTCACATGGGAATCGTTTTGCTGTGGCGCACCTGCGGTGCTGCGGCCATCAGTGATGACCTTGTTCATGAGGTCGGTGAAACGCATGCCTTCGGCGGCAAGCCGGTCGATGTTCGGGGTCTTGAGCTTCGTGTCCTCTCGGTAGCACTTCGGCTCCCCGTATCCCATGTCGTCGAAAAGGAAGAATACGATGTTGGGCGGCTTTGCGGCGTCCAGCGGGAGGATGAGGGAAACGGTGGCGGCGATAAGGGATCGTAGCATAAATTCGGGAGCTTGTGTCGGGGGGGGTGTGGCAGTGGTGGTTGGAAGGTGGAGAGAGCCGAGAAGAATCAAAGCCAGTAGACCCGCATAGGTATCACCCAGTTTATTTCCGTTTCTAACGGCAGGGTAAGGATCGAGCGTCGGTTACGGCTTCACGTTGCATTCCAACTATTTCAGCACGGAGAAAACCTCATCGAGCACGAGCTTATCGTTGTATCGTTTCTGGAGTTCAAGGAATTGGGCGAAGAGGGTTTTCTTGCGACCGTCCAAGGCGGGGTCGGCCGCTAGGTCCTTTGTTTCCTGCGGGTCTTCGGTGAGGTTGAAAAGTTTTGCGATTTTTGCCTGCGGGTAGAGGATGAGTTTCCAGCCGTCGTGGATCACGGCGCGCTGGGTGTCCATGTAGGCGGCGTAAACGGCGTCAAGTCCGCCTTTTTTCCCGGCGAGCAGAGGGCGGACGCTCTGGAACTCGATGCCCTCGCTGTCGGCTCCGGCGAGGTCTAGGGCGGTGGCCATGGCGTCCTGGAGGTGAATGGGGGAAGCGATCTTCGCGCCCGCCTTTACGCCGGGGCCGGTGACGATGAAGGGTACGCGCAGGCTGTGGTCATACATGTTCTGTTTCCCCATGAGTCCGTGGTGGCCGCAGGCGAGGCCGTGGTCGGATGTGAAGAAGATCCAGGTGTTATCGGCTTTGCCGGATTTCTCGAGGGCATCGAGGATGCGCCCGATCTGCGCGTCCATGTGGGTGATGATGGCGTAGTATTCCTGGCGATTCACCTTTACGGCGTGTTCGTCGCGTGGAAAGGGGGCGAGCTTTTCATCGCGCAAGCCCTTGCCTGCACCGATCTCTTCCCTCTGGGGATACTTGGGGAGGAAATTTTCCGGCATCTTGATGCGGTCGAGCGGGTAGCGGTCCACGTATTCCTTGGGGGACTGGCGCGGGTCGTGCGGCGCGTTGAAGGCGAGATACATGAAGAAGGGCTTTTCCGATTTCGCGGCCTGACCGATGAAGGCGATGCTGTCGTCGCCGAGGACTTCGCTCCAGTGCTTGCCGCCTTTCCAGAAACCCTCGAAATTGGGAGCGCTGGGCTTCCATGGATCCGGCTGTCCGGTGATGGGGCGGTTGTAGCCCGACGCGACGTCGTTGGGCATGCCGGGGCGCTTGTTGACGACATGGCCGAAGGCTTTCGCGACATCGGTACTGATGTGCCATTTGCCGCTGAAGTAGGTTTCGTATCCCTGTGCGGCCATGCGCTGCGGCCACAGGCGTTCCGCCGCCACATCGGCATCGAGATTTTTCTCCGCAGCCTTGGCGTGCCATACGGTTTTTCCAGTGACGAGCATGGTGCGGCTGGCGACGCAGATCGCTCCATGCCATGCGCCCATGTTGTAGGTGTGGGTGAAAGTGGTGCCGCGCGCGGTGAGGCGGTCGAGGCTGGGTGTGTCGATGTCGGTGTGGCCCTGGGCGCGGATCGTCTCGTAGCTCTGGTCGTCCGAGATAATGAAGATGACATTGGGCTTTTTGGTAGCAGCCACACAGCAGTAGGCTGTTAGTATGACAGAGAGAATGGGTTTCATGGTCTAGTTGTCAGCGGAGCAGGTGTATTCGTCACTTAATACGGAGCCCTGCGGCAATTCTTGCTGGAGGTAATCTGCTGGGATTTTTCCCTTGCGGCGACCGTTCCGCTTCTATGATAAATCAAGCAAGCTTGAAAAACCTTATCCAATCCCTTTTTGCACTGGTCACATCCTTCACAGCTGTATTTTCCGCCGAGCATGGCAAGCCGCCGGTGAAAGCTCCCTTCGAAAAGGGCGAGGACTCGCTTTGCGTGAACGATTGGTGGAAACGCCCGGCCAGCGAGATCATCGATCTTAAGGTGCCGCGCGATCAACTGGTATGCTTTGGCATTTACACCGTCCACAACCGCGTGCTCAAGCTCACTGCGCAGCTCTATCCGCTCTACCCGAAGGAAACCCGCGAGGTGCGGCTGGAGATCGAGAAGGACGGTAAGTGGATGGAGATCGCACGGCAAAAGGTGAACGACCTCGGCTGGTCAACCTCCTTTCGTATCGCGGATTGGGACGACTCGAAGGATTTCAAATACCGCCTGCTGCATGGCGAGAAAGCGTCCTTCGAGGGGGTCGTCCGCAAGAATCCGGCGGACAAGGAGGAGATCGTCCTCGCGGCGCTCTCCTGCAACTCGAACAAGGATCGCGGCCTGCGCGAGGAATACACGCGTAACATCAACCACCAGGATCCCGACCTTGTCTTCTTCGCCGGTGATCAGTCCTACGACCACAAGGAGCACACTGCCGCTTGGCTTAAGTTCGGCCTCGCGTTCCGGGAAATTTTCCGCAACCGCCCCTGCGTCACCATCCCCGACGACCATGACATCGGGCAGGGAAATCTGTGGGGCGAGAGTGGGAAAAAAGCCCTGCGTGGTTCTGGGGATGACGGCGGTTATTTCTTCCACCCTGAGTATGTGCAAATGGTCGAGCGCCAGCAGTGCGGCCATCTCCCCGATCCGTATGATCCCGCGCCGGTGGAGCAGGGCATCGGCGTTTATTACACGCGCCTGCTGCTAGGTGGG
Organism: Prosthecobacter debontii; assembly: GCA_945869855.1. Classification (GTDB taxonomy): domain Bacteria; phylum Verrucomicrobiota; class Verrucomicrobiia; order Verrucomicrobiales; family Akkermansiaceae; genus Luteolibacter. The sequence continues at coordinate 35,405 of CAMBQC010000005.1, read as the reverse complement.
GTCGATTTTGCGATCATCGAGGATCGGAAATTCAAGCCTGGTCCGCTGGGTCGGCATCCGATGAAAGGGCCGCGTCCCGACCACATCCGCGATCCCCAATATGATCCCAAAGTGATTGATACGCCCGGCCTTGCGCTACTGGGAGCGCGGCAGGAAAAATTCCTCGCTGACTGGGCGGATATGCGGGAAGGAGTATCGATGAAAGCCGTGCTTTCACAAACCGGATTCTGCGGTGGTGCGCACCTTCATGGTTCCTACGAAAACCGATTGCATGCGGATCTCGATTCCAACGGTTGGCCGCAGGGCGGGCGCAACCGCGCGGTGGAACTCATCCAAAAGGCGAAGGCTGTCCACATCGCGGGAGATCAGCATCTTGCCACTGTCGTCCGCCACGGCATCCTTGAGCACGGCGACGGGCCGTGGGCTTTTGTCGTGCCCGCCATAGTCAATTCCTATTACGGCCGCTGGTGGTGGCCCGAGGACGGGAAACCCGGATCCAACCCAAAGCCCGGTTCTCCACTACCATGGACGGGCGATTACCTCGACGGCTTTGATAACAAGATCAGCATGATCGCCTACGCGAACCCCGATCCCCTGCGCAAGGACATGCAGGGTTGGGCAGATGGGTGGGGTCTGATTCGTTTTAAAAAGAAATCCAGCGAGGTCAGCTTCGAGTGTTGGCCGCGTTTCGCCGATGTGACCAAGCCCGGCGCGAAACAGTTCCCCGGTTGGCCTGTCACGGTGAGACCATAGTCTTAATGATCTAAAGCCGCTTTCGGAAAAACTGGAGAGGGCTTATGGTATCCATCCCTGTGAAAATCTCCTAGCGTGACATACTACCTACCCTATGTAGTTTTCTGCGGTGTCCTCTGACAAGCCTCCATACGTTGCCAGAAAACGCGAGCGACCGGAGTTGGTGTTTCCGGAGGGTTTCCTCTTTGGTACCGCGAACGCCGATCACCAAGTGGAGGCGCATGATCCTCTGCGCGAGGATGTCTGGGATCTGTGGGAGCGGTGTCAGGGACTGACACCGCGTGGGAAGGGGACGGATTTTGCGAAACGCTACAGTGAGGATATCGCCTCAGCGGCTGCCATGGGCTGCAAGCTTTTCCGTTTCTCTGTCGCGTGGGCGCGTGTGGAGCCGGAGTGCGGGAAATTCGATCATGCCGCGCTTGCGCATTACGCGGAGGTGGCGGCTTGCGTCCGCCGCCACGGAATGAAGCTTATGCTCACGCTCCACCATTTCGTGTGGCCTGTGTGGCTGGAGCGCGACCACGGCGGAATGCTCGCGCCGGAGTTTCCGGATCTATTCGCCCGCTACGCCGACAAAGTCGCGGAGGCCTGCGGTGAAAACGTCGATTGGTGGATCACCTTCAACGAGCCTAGCCAGCTCACCTTCGGATACATCAAGCCGTGGTGGCAGAACCGCTACTACATGCCACCGGGCTTGCCGCACGGCACGACTGTCGATGACGAGGCAAAGGCCGTCGGGAAACTGGTGCCAAACCTGTTCCTCGCCCACACACGCGCGCGCGCGGCGATCAAGGCGCGGCGAACCGAAGCAAAAGTCGGCGTGAACCCGCTTGTCACGGGTTTCCCGATCTGGTTTCAGATGTTGTTAGATTGGGGTGCGTGCCACCGCGGCATGGCAGAGGCGCTTTTTAAATTCACCACCAAGGGCGCACTCGTCAGCGAGCGCGGCGACGTAGATCTGGTCATCGGCGGCATTACGATGGAGGATCAGACGCGTTTCGAATCCAGCGATCCATATCTCCGCACCGGCAAGGCCGTGTTGGTGCCTTCCGATCGAGCGGACTGCGACCTGTCCTCACTGGCGGGAAAAAAAGTCGGCGTTGTCGCGGTTGGCAATCAGCCGCAGGGCTGGAAGCGAGATCTCCCGTCCAGCTCACGCAAGCAGCTTTTCCGCAACTATGACGATGCCCGCGACGCGCTCGCCGAAGGGAAAGTGGACGCGCTCTACGGGGACGCCTTTTACCTCCTGCCGCCCGAGCTTGAGAACCGCGGGCGTTTCCGTTTCCTCAAAACCTGCCTCAGCGAGGAACACTACGTAGTGCTCGCACCGCACGGCCATACCCGGCTGCTCGACCATGTCGATCTCGCCATCCGTGATTTCCAGCATGATCTCGCCGGGCAGTGCGATGTCTCATGGCTTTCCGAACCGGATGCGTTCATCGGACGCTCCATCAGGCCCGTGTCGCTTCACGAGGTATTCACCGACGGTAAAAGTTTACCAACGCATCTCTCCTCTCGGCGCGGAATGAGGCGCATACTGCGACGAGGAAAAGTCCGCATCGGCATCCGCACTGATGCGCCGGGCATTTCCCAAAAATGCACCGGCGAAGGACTTGAAGTCAGGCTTGCGCGGCTGATCGCGGCGCGGCTTTTCGGCGATGAATCGAAGCTCGTGATCGTCCCCATCAGTCCCGGGGATCGTTTCGGGAGCATGGAGTCGAAATCAAGCTGGTTGAACTGGGCGTGGCGCTTTTGGGGAACCACCACGCTCATCGCAAACTCGAACTGGTGGTATCTCGGCATGTCGGGAAAACTAGCCAAGGAACTCTGCCCGCCGGAAGCCATCGGCGCGCAAGATTTCATCGGTCTTGATTACTACTGGGGGCTGCCGACCCACCGACTCGCGAATTTCCGACTGTTAGAGGAAGCCGCGAACGGGCGTTTCCTCCGCGCGCCCGTCTGGCCGCGCGGACTTTTCCATGCCCTGCGGCGCTTCAGCCGTTGGTTTCCCGGCCAAGAGCTGCTCATTGTAGAAAACGGCTGCACGCCCACGGCGGGCGACATCACCCGCAGCGACTACATGCGCTCGCATCTCGCCGAGGTCGCCAACGCCATCAGCGCCGGCGTCCCCGTCCGCGCCTACAACTGGTGGTCGATCACATCGAACCGTGAGTGGGGTCATCCTTTCGATCCCAACACCGACTTCGGCCTCTACTTCGTTGATCTCGACAACGATCCCAGCCTAGTGCGTAAGCCCACGCCGGAGGTGGAGCTATATTCGGAAATCATCGCAAAAAGCGGCGGGTGACCTTCACTCGACCTTCGGAAAATCATCCAATACGAGCGCCAACATCTGTTTGCCACCGTTCGAAAGCGAGGAGTTGTTTCCCTCCCCTGTCAGCAACCCGCGCGTCAGCCAACGCTGTGGGATTTCCGAAGGGCGGATGTGGCTGACCGCGGCCTGGCTGATCGGGCGGATGCTCGGCGTGAAAGAAATGGCATGCCCGGTTGCTGCAAAAGCAATCTCCCATGACACGGCGTCCGGTACTACGCCGCGTCTCATCCATGGGTGGCGAACTAAAAAATCCGGCATTGCCTCTACCGCTGGGACTAACACCTTGAACTGAACCCGACGGCTGAGGATGAACTCGCTGAACTTGAGATCCGGTTTCGCCCTTAGCTCCAGGAACAACGCGGCCACATCGATACCCGCAAGGTTCATACCGTTGAAATTTCCATGGTAATTCTTGCTGCCGAAGTGCGTCCGGTGCCAGCCCTCGTAGTTCTCGCTCATCATCAGCGCGATTTCCAAGTGAACATGCGCCCGCGTGCGGTTCAGCCCCGCGCCGGTGTATCCCATCCTGCCGAGTACCGATCCGGGATTTACGGAATCTCCGGCGCGTGCTGTGATTTCCGCGAGATGCGCGTAGAGGGAAAAAACCTTCGAATTCTCCCATTCGTGGCAGACCACCACGTATTTTCCGTAGTTGCTGCGCCCTGCGATGTCGGCGGTGTGGACCACCTTGCCCTTCGCGATGCTCATCACCAGATCAAGGGGATTTCCAGCCTTGTCACGTTTCACGGGTGCGATGTCTATGCCCTCATGGAAACGGGTCATCACCACCTGCCCATCGATACGGATCGGCGAGCGAGTGTAGCCGAATGCCCCGCCTTCCCACGGCTTCGTGACTTCGCCTTCGAACGTCCGATCGACATACATGTAGAATTTATCCGGAGTCTCCGAGAAAAGGTGGTGGTTCTCTGTGGGTAGGACTAGCTCAAGCCGCTCCGCGTAAAGCGCTCCCGTTAGCGCCATGCATAGAAAGGGGAATTTCGCCATCATCCTTATGCTATTTCTTTTTCTTTTCACCGATGCGTGGAAGAGCACCATCCAATTGCCCGATCTCCTCAATCGAAAGCCCTTTCCATACGACGATCAAACCATCTTCCACGGGATCGTCCACTAACACACCATCGACAATGCGACCGAACGCTTTGCAGACCAGCCACTTTCCGCTGCTGGTCTGGGTGACTGCCGCGAGCCTCCTGCGGGCGTTGTCCTTGAGCTGTAGTATGACGCCATAAGATGCCTGGTCGTCCGATGGGAAGGGCGAGAACGCCGTAAAATCACTGGAGGACACTTCGGGAACACGCCGGAAAAATCTTTGATTACCCATCACCTTGTGGGGAAGGATCATCTTTGGATTGTCGGAGGCTTCCGTCTCGATGTGGAAAGAGAGATCCACCTTTCTACCCTTGTTCCCGCCGGCCATCAAATCTCCCGCAAAGAAAAGACATGTGGCGGCGATTAGAATTTTAACTACGTATCTCACTGGCGGATCAAACCACATCACGCTCCGTGGGGAAACAAAAAGAAACAGGTAACTGGGATAGTCCGGCAAAAGAAAAGCGGGAAGCCAAATGGCTTCCCGCTTTGTTTTGAGATATCATCCACTCCGGTCACAGCTCGGCGCCACTAAGGGCGCTCCAAGCTGTTCACGGTGGTGATATTACTTTATGCTTTCTTGGCGGCCTTCTTAGCTGGTGCCTTCTTCACGGCGGCCTTCTTAGCTGGTGCCTTCTTCACGGCGGCCTTCTTGGCTGGTGCCTTCTTCACGGCGGCCTTCTTGGCTACAACCTTTTTAGCAACTGCCTTTTTAGCAGGTGCCTTCTTGGCGCTTTTCGCCACCTTCTTCACCGCTTTTTTAGCCGGAGCTTTTTTGGCGGGTGCCTTTTTCACTGCCTTTTTCACTGCCTTTTTGGCAGCGGCTTTTTTAGCCGGCGCCTTCTTGGCAACTTTTTTTGCGGCGGGTTTACTCGCGGGCTTGGCCGCGGCCTTCTTTATTGTTTTTTTTGCAGCCATGGTTTTGTGTCTTTGGAGTTCGCGTTCAATGTTTGTTTTCTCTTCCAGTGTTAATGAACCGGCGGAGAGGGTAGCGAGGACCGCCTCACCGAGGCGTCCTCCAAAAGCGTTGGTGATAAAGTCATCCGTGGCGCGGCGCACAATGACCTCTTGGGAGTAGGCGGGCTCATAGGTGTGGGCTCTGCCCGAACGTATGCGCTTAACCAACTTCTTGCGTTCTAGGCTCTGCATTACAGAGAGCACTGTGGTGTAGGCACGCTCACGGCCATCCGGGAGCGAACCATGTACTGCGTTCACAGTAGAAGGACCGTCGTGCCATAAGACAGTCAATGCTTGGAGTTCGAGATTTGAAGGGTGTGATGGCTTGACCATTGGTGAACTTTCGTTGCTTGGATACGAGGAAACTAGTAATTAACTTTTCCGTCAAGTTAAAATATGCAGATATTACGGAAAACCGTAATTTATTTTTTCAGGGTTTTAAATGTGCTTAGCTACTATCTTTGTAGTAGTTTTACGGATCCCTTAGTTAATCTCCGCTTCGCATCTCCGGACGGACGATGGACGGATTCATTTTCCCGAGTGATTTCCAGAATTCGTCGTCGGTAGGATGTCCGTGATAGAGAACCTTTCCATCAGTAGAAACCAACACGACAACCGGCACGCTCTGAATCTTGAGTTGCTCGCTGACGGGATTTTTTTTTGAATCAATAATCCATGAACCGGATAATTCTTCGCCTAGCGCGCTGAGCATGGCCTTCGCATCTGCGATTACTTTCGCCGATGTCTCGGGAAGAACCGAAGCCACCGCCACATCTTTAGATAGTAGATATTTGGTGGAGATCAGGAAGTCCGCCATCGTGGCTTGGCACTCTTGGCTCCATGGGGACCAGAAATGCAACAGCAGTCCTTTCTTTGTTCCGATGATCGTGCCGAAATCCGCGGGCTGACCTGTGATCGTGTCGGCGTAGCCTTTCCCCAAATCTACGCGAACGGTTTTCATCGCATCCATTAGGCGAATGCGCTCGATATGTGGGGCGAAGGCGGTAGCTTGCCGAGGACTGAGCCAGAACGCTTCGGTGATGTGCCGCTTGAAGCCGTCTTTGTCATTTTTTTCGAGCGCATCTAGGGCATGGACGAATTCGGTCACTGCGAGCCAGTCGTCCAAGCACGCGAAGGTCTCGGATTCGTCGAGACTGAATTTATCCTTGAGAGTGAGGAATTCGGGAAGAAGCGCCGCAATCTCCTTGTCCTCAGCACGGTCGACATGGAAGAGGAAACGCGCTTCAAGGATAGCCTGTTCGGAAACCTTCAGGTTGCGCGCGGCCTCGATGGCCTTTTGCAGTGCTGCGGGTGATTCCCGTTCGGAGAGCAGTTGTTCGATCGCATCTTCCCTTGGGCTCAGCGGAGATTCTGGCGGCGGCACTTCCTGAGCGAGTAGCGACGAGGCTCCCCACAGAAAGCCGGCAAGAACAGCACGCGGATGCATGAGGTTATTCCGCCGGGATTTTAAGTTTTGAACCGAGCACAGCGATGTCGCGGGTCATTGCGTTCGCCTGTTTGATCGAGTCGATTGAAACACTGTATTTTTTCGCGATGCTCCAGAGGCTGTCGCCACGGACAACGGTATGGACTTTCGGGGTCGCTGCAGGAGCTGGAGAGGTGTATGCTGGAACGGATGGCGCTGTATCCTCATAAACGGCAGCCTGATCATAAGCGGGGTTGACGTCTGAAGGCAGGCCCGGAGTGGCTGTTCCATCGCCGTAGTCGGGGGCGGCGTAGGGATTGGAAACGTCATAATCTTCCATGCCTTGGTCGGCGCAGGAGACGAGTATTATGGATAAAAGCGAGAGTGCGAGCAGGTGGTTGTGTTTCATAGGTCTGTTTGTTTGATTTGCAGGACAGCGACAGTCACTGCTACACAGAGAATCGTTTGTCAGGTGGTCTTTTGTTCAAGCGGAATCATCCGGCCATCGAAAAAACTTGGATGCGGCCGCTTCGGTGTGCGTGGCGAGCTGTTCCAATGTCTCACCCCTCAGCGCGGCGACGGTTTCTGCCACGCGCATCGCGAAGGCAGGTTCGTTGCGTTTTCCCCGCAGTGGCTCCGGTGCGAGGTAGGGTGCATCGGTCTCAAGCATGAAGCTTCTGGGTGGACAGCGTTTCACCGCTTCCTTTACGAGTTCGGCGTTCCTGAAAGTCGCCACGCCTCCGAAGGAAACGAGTCCGCCGAGGGTGATCACCTTTTCCGCGAGATCCCACTCGGAAACAAAACAATGGAACACGGCGCAAACGCGATCCGCGAATCGGGTGTAGATGGCGAGTGCGTCCTCGAAAGATTCCCTGCCTTCGCGGTCGCGCGTGTGGATCACGATGTTGAGGCCGGAAGATGCTGCGAGTTCGAAATGCCGAACTAGGAAATCGCTTTGTCGTTTTCGATAATCGGATTCGCTCCAGCCTACCGGGGCGGGATGAAAATAATCTAGGCCCGTCTCGCCGATCGCGCACACGCGTGGATCACCGGCGAGAGCAGCGAGAAGCTCCACCGCGTCGTCGGGGACGTGATGCACAGCGCAGGGATGAATGCCGATGGCGGCCATCACGCAGGGATGTTCCGCAAGTTTGAGATTTGGGGCGATGTCGTCCATACAGGTCGCTAGTGTGACCATTCGGCTAACCCCCGCTTCCAGCGCCCGCCGGATGATTTCCGCACGCTCGTCGTCAGCGAAACGGGCCGACGCCAGATGGCAATGTGTGTCTGTGATCATCGTGGCGAAACACAAGCCTCCAACAACGCGGCGACCTTTCCGAAATCCTTCACCCCCGGCGAGATCTCCGCTCCCGACGCCACATCGATTGCGACTGGACGAACCACGGCCACCGCCTGCCCGGCGTTCTCCGGTGTGATCCCGCCTGCCAGGATCATCGGGATGGCGGGAAACCGTTTTCCGAAAGCGTTCGCGAGACCCCAATCGAACGTCTCACCGGTGCCGCCGAAAACCTGCGGGGCGTGTGCGTCCAGCAACACCGCATCAGAACCGTAGCTTCCGGCCGCCTCGATGTGAGAAATATCCCTCACACCCACCGCTTTGATGACCGGTATGCCCGCCTTGCGGAATCCGCCGACGCGCTCCAGCGTCTCGTCGCCGTGAAGTTGTACAACGTCGATCATGCCCTCCCCGTAAAGCCGGTAGGGGAGGTCGCTGTCCTCGTTCACGAAAACGCCGACGCGCAGAATCCCGCCCGCCAGACCTTTCATCCAGGGGTTCACTTCGGGATTTAGATACCTTTTCGAAAGCGGCCAGAAATTGAATCCGACGGCATGGACGCCCATCGCTGCCATTTCTTCGGCGTCCGACCGCACCGTCACGCCGCATATCTTCAGAGATGTCCCCTTGTTCGCGAAAAACTCCAGATAATGCATACGCAAATACCTCTCCACAGCGGAAATGGCAATGCAAGCCATCAAAATCCGAAATTCCATCTAGCCAAAAGCGGAATGACTATCCAGCGTCTGCGCGGAATCCTACCGTATTATTAATTCACCAACTGACGATGACTTCCCCGAATCTTCCCATATCAGGCGCTAAGCGCACCAAGATCCCCTCCGCCGGACTTTTCACCACCCACAGGAATAACCTCGCCTTGCTCCTGGAGCCGCGCGCGATCGCCGTTGTGCAGTCGAACGACATCCAGCCGACGAATGCCGACGCCTCCCAGCCGTTCAAGCAGAGCAGCGACCTCTTTTATCTCACCGGTGTCGCGCAGGAGGAAACGGCTCTGATCCTTTTCCCAGACGCAAGGGAGCCCGAAGACCGCGAGATCCTTTTTCTCCGCGAATCGAACGACCACATTGCGGTGTGGGAAGGAGCCAAGCTGACCAAGGAACAGGCAAGGGAAAGAACCGGCGTTGCCCGCATCGAGTGGATCTCGGAATTTAACGGCATCATGAACCGCCTCATGCCGCAGGCCGAGTCCGTTTACATCTCCACAAATGAGCACCCGCGTGGCGACCTCGCCTTTGAGACGAAATCGCTGCGCTTCGCCAGAGAGTGCCAGTCGCGTTTCCCGCTGCACACCTACCGCCGCCTAGCTCCTTTGATTTATGGTTTGCGCTCCGTTAAGTCGGATGAAGAGGTCGAGTTCATCCAGATCGCCTGCGATATCACCGAGGCGGGCTTCCGCCGGGTGCTCGGTTTCGTCAAACCCGGGGTAGGCGAATGGGAGGTCGAGGCCGAGTTTATTCATGAGTTTATCAAGCGCGGCTCGCACGGATTCGCCTACGACCCCATCATTGCGGGCGGGCTGAACGCGTGCATCCTCCATTACGTCCCCAACGACCAGATACTTGAGGACGGGGACCTGCTGCTGCTCGATGTTGCCGCCGAATACGGCGGGTGGAACGCGGACATGACCCGCACGATCCCCGTTTCCGGGAAATTCACGCCACGCCAGAGGGATGTCTACAACGCCGTCCTGCGGATGGTGCGTTATGCCGACTCCATCCTGCAGCCCGGCCTGTTCATCGCGGATTTCCAGAAAATGGTCGTCGCGCAGATGGACAAGGAACTCATCGGACTCGGGCTTTACACCGCCGAGGAGGCCGCCGCCGCCCCCAAGGAGAAACCGCTCGTGAAAAAGTACTACATGCACGGCACCTCCCATCACCTCGGCCTCGATGTCCACGACGTGTCCCCGGCCAACCAGGCCGTCGCATCGGGCATGATCTTCACTATCGAGCCCGGTATCTACATCCCCGAGGAAAAGATGGGCATCCGCCTGGAGAACGATTACCTCATCGGAGAGGACGGCAACATCGACCTCATGGCGAACATCCCCATCGAGGTGGACGAAATCGAGGCATTGATGGCTAAGTGAGCTCACTCACCTTGCGGGAAGATTTCCCCAAGGGGGGTCTCGGTTTTTTCGTCCATCCATTTCTCCAGGGCGGCTCTCATCGGCGCGACGACATCCGGGTTCGATGGAGCCACATCCACCTCGCAGTATGGATCGGGATGTCTTGAGAAAAGCGTGAAATGACGCTCGCCATCGTCGGTGGGCGTGCAGATTAGTTTCCACTTCTCCGTCATGAGGCATCTCTGCTTCGCTTTTACCAAGGGTGCCTCATACTCGTCCCTGAGGACGAACTGGTAGTTGAAGGAATCGTCGATGAAATTCATCCGGTCCATCGGCGGGAGCTTCGGGCGCTCGATGCCTGGCACCCGAAACTGAACGAAGGGAAATCCGGTCTCGCCGTAAAACGCGCGCGCCGCAGGCTTTTCCCTGCCGTCCAGCCATCCGGCGAAACTTTGTCCCTCCCAAGAATCCGGCTTGGGGGCGCCCAGCAGATCAGCGATGGTCGGAGCGATGTCGATCATCCTCACCTGCGAGGTGATCCTGGCCGCCCCCGCTCCGGGCACATGAAAAAGCAGTGGCACATGGTTGCCGCGCGCGGCCCCGTTGAAAGTGAGTCCGTGGCCCAAGGTGACACCTTCCTCGTAGAGGTTGTCGCCGTGGTCGGAGGTGATGATCACGATGGTGTTCTCCGCGAGGCCGCGCTCCTCGAGCTCGTCGAGGATCATGCCCACATTGTGGTCAAACTGCCGGGTGCAGCTGTCATACAGGTCGCGGATCTGGCGGATCTCCTTTTCGGGCAGCGCCTTCCACTTGTTCTCCAGATCCGTCCCGCCGATGAATGAGTCGATGTCGAAATCCACGCCGCTTTTGTTTTGCCCTGAATACGCGGGATCCGCGAACATACTTGAGTAAGGCTCCGGGCTGCGGTAGGGTAAATGGTTGCAGGAATAGAACACGTGCCAAAAAAACGGCTGGCCGCTTTCCGAAACTGTTTCTAGCCGTTCCTTCACACGGGCCGTCACAACCTCGGGCGTGACGAATTGGGCGAAGGAGCCGAGCTGTGGAAACAATGCGTATCCCGCCGGATGATCGAAATACAGCGGGATCACGAAGTGCGCCATCACCACCGCCTGGCTCATGTAGATTTTAAAATTGTCGAAGCTGGATACCGAAACATGTCCGAAACCCAGCGGCATCATTTCGAAATATCCCGCGCACCAATCGCCGAAAACCGCCGTATCGTAGCCCTTCCGCGAAAGCACCTTCGCCAGCGGCCGGACGCGCGATTTCACCTCTGCCAAGGTTCCCGCATCCGGATACATGTGCCGGAAGCCGTGCGTGTGCGGATACGTCGAGGTCATCAGCGAAGTTCCTGACTCGAGCGTCGAGGCGATCGGCGTGAAACAATTCTCCAGGTTTATCGACTTCGATGCCAGCGCATCGATCCTCGGCGAAACACCCGCCGCCGCCGGGCCATCCGTCCGCCGGGGTCGGTAGCCGGTGTAGCCGAGCCGATCGCCGCGGAGGGAATCGGAACCGATTAGAATTACGTTCGGCGGCTTTTCTTTTCCTCCGTCCGCAGCGGCGGTGGTAAGTCGCTCCGGCATGCCTATATACCAAACAGCAAACGCGGATAGTATGCAAACGACCGACAGCATCGCTAGGCGGCCTTTCCGCGAAAGATTGCCCCAATACCAGCAGGCGAGGTAAATTAGGATAGCGGCGGGTAATACCTTGAAGAGCAGGAAAAAAACCACCGTCTTGATCGAGTCCGGCACTACATTTAAGATATTAAAATACCAATGCCCGTATTTCGCGTCGTTCAGAAAATAGGGTCGCGTCTCAACTAGCCTTAAGACGAAAAATCCGTGCACCGCAAACGCGCCTAGAACTGTTAGGAGTGCCTTTTTCCAGAAACCACGCAGCACCGGGCGACTACAAAAATTTGACACGAAAGGTGTAAGAATGATCGCGAAGAGAACCGTCAGGATCGCGTAGGCGAAGAGCAGTTGGATGTTCTGCCAGACTAGGAAATCCAGATATTTGTCTCGTGCCAGCGCACTAAACTTGTTCTCCATCCTACCCGATGTTTCCCCTAGCTTGGTCAGCGCCACTAAGTATTGGAAAAGGAAAAACATGAGTGAGCCTGTCAGCACCGAGCGGAAAACCGACGGGCGGTGGGCAGGCGTTTTGGCTAATTTCAAATCTTCCTCTTTTATCAAGGTTCCCCCCCTTTTGGATCATTCATAAAAAACCACCTACTACTGACAATTTCCTTTATGACAACTCCCTGCGGCGACGTGAGATCCCGGGGGATATGTAAGCGCAGCAACATAGGTAGGGTCTGGTCTTCCTTGCCGGCGGTCATCTCGTCCATCCTGAGTCCTAGACCTCGCCCCCGCGGCACATAGCCGAAGAGCACCTCATCCCCGTTGAGTGCAGTAAGCCGATAACAATCAAAGGCAGTCGAATCGGAAAACTCATGGCTGTAATGGTGGTCTTTTTGCACATAAACACGGAAGTCACCCGTGTATCCGTCCGGCTTGTTTTTTACGAATTCGTTCCAAGCCATCGGCTGGTGGCAGACAAAGGTTTCCCAATCCACTCTCGCCTCGTCGATCGATATCGACTCCAGCAACAGTTGCGATCGCACGTTTCCTTCAAACTCGCAGGAAACCATCCAATATTCAGCGCTATTATCTATGGTCAGCGGCTCCAAGGATAGCAAGTTCTTGATGCGCATCGGCTTGAGCGGAGATTCCGCATAGAAAGCCTCTATCAAAGGACGTAGCCTTTCGGGATGGCGAACGTAGCGGAGCATTTCCTCCACCGATCTCGAACCCAAGAAATTACGGGCTGCGTTCTCGATGGTGCTCACCTGGGTCTCCGCGTCGATCTCCTCCTTATTCTCTAGGTTCATGTTGAGCCGGTTTTGTCTGGCAAGATCCGCGCCCTCACCACCCACTTTATTTAAATTCGCAAGTGACCACAGGATGGCCGCGGCAAATACGCACGCCACGAGCGCAACCCAACCCCATGCAAAGGTCTGGCCGGTCGCCGCTTCCGTGTCCCAAGGCTCCTCCATCACTTGAATTTCCCTCTCGATGAGCGAATTCAAATCCGTTTCGATGGAACGGGTTCTAAGATTCTCCTTGCCGGAGGGATTCAACAAAAGGTCAGAGCTGATTCTTTCTCCCACCCGCACGGGCGGTAATTCCTCGATCTCCTCGACAGAGTCTATTCCCAGCCGGATCAATCGATGATTGGTGGCGACCTCCTCGTCCAGCGGCCTCAAATCAATCCTCTGTTTTTCCTTTTCATTTGCCATGGGCAACACAAGGAAAGCAGAAATGCCCATCGACGCAACGCTTGGTTGTCACGTAAAGTCGCTCAGGAAAGCAATCCATGCCAGAGAAACCGAGAATCCTAATCCTCACCGCTGCCTTCGGGGAAGGCCACAACAGCGCCGCGCGCAACCTATCCCTAGCGCTCCAAGCAAAAGGTGCCGACACACGTGTTGTCGATCCCTGTTTGATTTCAATGCCGAGCATTACCGCCATGATGCAGTGGGGATACCGCCTCGTCACTACCCATTTTCCCCGCGTCTGGGAGGCGATTTACAGGGGCACGGACAAGTGCGATTTTTCCCGTCCTAACCTTCCGCTGATGCATCACCCCGAAAGCTATCTAGAAGGGCTCGTCGGTGAATTCAAGCCCCATGCTATCGCCTGCACATACCCGATTTACCCCTATTTCCTGGAACGAAATTTCGCGGAAACCGGCAACCGTCTGGTCGTTTTCACCGTCGTCACCGACTCCATCGAGATCAACGCGTCTTGGCTCCGCGCGCCAACCGATCATTTTCTCGTCAGCGATCAGATCACGCTCGAAACGATGCGCTGCTGGGGAATCCCCCAGGAAAAGATCACCGGTACTGGCTTCCCCGTGAACCCTGCCTTCTCGGAACTCGCACCGATCGCGGCGGATGATCCTTGCGTCCCTTTCCGTGTCCTTTATTTTCCCACGGCCAAGAAGCCTTTCGTCCGCCGCCATAGCCGTGCCCTGCTCGACTCCTCTGCCGATGTGCACCTAACCATCGTGATGGGCAAAAACTTTCGACTTCTTCAGTCTCGCGCCCGCGAGATCAAGGCCGCGTATCCCGGACGTGTTCGTCTTCTCGGATGGACGCGAAAAGTCCCGCAGCTCCTCAACAAGCACCACCTCGTCGTCGGTAAGGCTGGCGGAGCCACCGTCCACGAGGCCATCGCCGCCTGCTGCCCCATGCTCATCCACCACCTCGTTCCCGGCCAAGAGGAGGGGAATCTCCGCCTCCTCCAGCAACTCGGTGCGGGCGATCTCGCGGAGCACCCCAAAGACCTCACAGAAGCCGTCACCCACATCCTTGCCAACAGCGCCGCAAAATGGCGCACCATGAAAGACGCCCTCGCCGCCCATAACTGCAACGACGGAGCTCTCACCGCCGCCAATTTCATCCTGAAACATACCCACCCCCTTCTTTGAGGTTTAAAGTTTAAATTTTAAAGTTTACCATGTCTGACTTTCTTTTCGACATCGGCAAAGTCCTCCTCGATTTCGATTTCGAGGCTTCGCTCAAAACCTTTCTGCCGCCCGGTCACCCCGATCCCGCCTCCGCTCTGTCCGAACTCCTCGCGAAAAAAGACGAGTTCGAGACCGGCCGTATCTCCGACTCCGATTACACTGACTGGGCGCTCGCCACCCTCGATTCCTCCGCATCGCACGCTGAGTTCCACCACGCCTGGCGACACATCTTCACGCCCAACGAACCGATGTGGCAAACCGTCCGCACTCTCCACGCCGCTGGCCACCGCCTCATCCTTTTCTCCAACACCAACGCCATCCATTGCCCTTGGGTCTTCGAGGCCTACCCCGAGTTCTCCCTCTTCCATGGCGCCGTCCTTTCCTACGAGGTCGATTCCATCAAACCCGAGCCGGAAATCTACCAACTCGCCATCGAGAAATATTCGTTGATCCCCGAGAAAACCCTCTACATCGACGACCTCCCCGCCAACATCGCCACCGGTAACCAGTTCGGCCTCCGCACCCACCAATACCACCTCGACAACCACTCTGCCTTCGAAAACTGGCTCGCGAAAGAGCTCTGTCTTTGAAATACCTTCATTGCCATTGCCTCCGACCCAACTCTCCGAATCCGCGCATCCGACTTCACAGCTCACTGCGTTTCTGCACAGGGAGGAGATGCAGGTGAGACCTCAAATCTGCTCTACTCAATCAGGATTCACCGATGTCCTCATTCCAGAGATTGGGTTTTTCCTGAATGAAATTCTCCATCATCCGGAGGCAGGTGGGATCATCCAGCACGGTAAGTGCTACCCCGTGGGCACGGAGATGTTCTTCAGCACCGAGAAAGCTGCGGTTCTCGCCGATCACCACCCGCGGGATGCCGTAGAGCAGGATCGCACCGGTGCACATAGGGCAGGGCGATAGGGTGGTGTAGAGCGTGCAATCCCGGTAAACTTCCGCGGCTTGGCGTCCCAGGTTTTCAAGGGCATCCATCTCCCCGTGCAGGATGGCGCTGCCTTTCAGGACGCGCCGGTTGTGTCCACGGCCGATGACCTCGCCGTTTCTAACAATTACGCTGCCGATAGGGATACCTCCCTCGCTAAGTCCCTCAATAGCCTCATCAACCGCAGCTTGCAGAAATGGATCCATATTTTTACCTTCTTTCCCGGAAAGCGCCGAGTCGAGAGCAATGACGGGATAGGAACAAAATAACAGGAACAGAAAGATGGTGAAGGTACGATTGGCGGGAACGATGAAAGGCGAGAAAGATCCGAACCGCGAAATGCGCGCCCGGTTGCTCTACGAACTTTTCAGCAAGGGCTGGGATATCTACAACTCAAACGGCGACCAGCGCATCACACTCTCCAACATCGAGCGGAAAATCATCGAGGCAGACGCTTTCGTGTTTACGCCCGGCGCGACGTTGGAGGATCTGTTCAAGGCGATTTCGGTGTTCGTCGGTTATCAGACGCTCGACAGGAACTTGGAGGCCAAGCCCACCGTGCTGTTGAACTCCGACGGATCGTGGACGGAGTTCTACGTTTTGCTTGACCACCTCAGGGCGCTGGGCACGGTGAAACAGAACGTACGCGACTACCTACTAGAAGCGGGGTGTGTGGATGAGGTTATCGGGTTGTTGGAGGATTCACGAGGTAAGGCCTTGCCCGATGTCGGTCGGGAAAAATTGGAGCATACCGCCGCGGAGTCCTTCGAGACACCGGAACCGGAAGGTAACCTTGGAAACGTTTGCGTGTTCTGCTCCGCGAGCATCGAGCAACAGGATTACCTAGAGGATGGCTACACCTTGGGGAAACTTCTCGCGGAAAACCGCTTGGGCTGCGTCTCAGGTGCAGGAAAATCTGGGATCATGGGCGAGGTCGTGCGCGGATCGGTGGACGCGGGCGGCTGGGCGGGCGGATCGAACGTGCCCCACATCATCGAACTGGAGGGCTTGCCTTCCGGGCTTTCAAGTTTCTGGCTCAAGCCCGACATCTACACCCGCATGGAGATTATGATCGAGCGCTCCGCTGCCTTCGTGATTTTCCCCGGAGGCGCGGGAACCGTGCAGGAAATGCTCGCGCTGATGATCTTCCGCCACCAATCAAAAAAAAGTATGGCGGGGAAACCGGTCGTTATCTACGACCGCATGGACAAGGCCGGCGTGAGGTTCTGGACTCCGCTTATCGATCTTCTCGACGAATGGTGCGGGGAAGGGGACTTCACCGTCGTGGGCGAACTCGATGAGATCGTCCCCACCGTAAGGAAGTTGATCGGGAAATGATTTCTGGACTCCTACCTTTAGTTTCTTGTCATCGGTGAAATTCACCGACAGGTTGCTGTGGAATGAAAGTAGGGATATTGCTCAACCCGCAGAAGGCCGGAGGACTGAAAACGATGCTGGCTTTGCGGGCGGCGTTGGAGGCGCGCGGCTGCCTCTGCATCATTGAGCGGGACACGGCCGCGATGGCGGGGCAGCAGGGTGGGATTCTAGCGGGTGAGTTCGCCGACCATGTGGATATCGCGACGGTGCTCGGCGGCGATGGCACGATGATGCACGCGGTTTCTCGTTTCGGAAAATTCAATAAGCCCGTGGCTGGGATCAACATCGGCACACTCGGTTTCCTGACCACCTGCACCGATGCAGACATCGGGCGTTTTGCGGATGCCGTGGCAGAGCGGCGCTTCACGACCAGCCCCCGCATGTTGCTGGAGGTCACCGTGATCCGTGCCGACGGATCGACCCTCGTTTACCACGCACTCAACGAGGTCACCATGGCGCGTGGCGAAACCGGACGCCTAGTCACGCTCAAGGCCATGGTCAACGGCGAGTGGCTCAACCGTTACCGCGCCGACGGCCTGATCGTCGCCACACCTACCGGATCGACAGCCTATTCGCTTTCCGCAGGCGGCCCTCTCATCGCCCCGCAGGCGTCCGTAATGGTGATCACTCCGATTTGCCCGCACAGCCTAAGCCAGCGCTCGCTGGTGCTTTCCGATGATGTGGAAATCGAAATCTCGCCGGAACAGGCGGATGATGGTCCCTTACTGTTCAATGTCGATGGCCGTGACACCACTCGCATCGATCCCGGCGACCGCGTGACGGTCAAGAAATCCGACCGTTCCTTCCACCTACTTCGTCTGGAGGATACATCGTTTTATGAGGCGCTGAGGCAGAAACTCGGCTGGCAGGGCGTATGATTCATGCGTGGCTGGGAGTCGCAGTCTCAGTCCGTCGTTGGGATATTCTGTCCCGACTATCCTATAGCGAGGACGCGCCCCAGGGAGGCAATGAGTTTGCCGCGAAGACCGCGCGCCTCCTCGGCGAGCTTGCGCTGCTCTGCTTCATAATTCCGCCGTCCTTCGGGCGTTTCGATTTTCACGGGGACCACTCCCCAAGCTGATAGGTCGTAGGGACTGGCGCGCATATCGAGATCACGCAGGCGCGTGGCGAGGCGGAAAGTTTCCAACAGCAGATCCGAACCGATCCAAGGCATCGACTTCGCGGCCCATTTGTAGAGATCCATATTCGCGTGGACGCAGCCGGGCTGCTCGTTCACGTGGCGGGTATCGAGAGTGGGCTGGATGCGGTTCAGTAGCAGAGCCTGTTTCGAGAAAAAACGGAACGCATCATGGTGCGTGCAGGCAATGGGTCGGGACTCCACGAGCTTGTCGATTTCCCATTGCGTCAGCCGCAGCGGAGCAAGCGACGAGTGCCGGATTTCCTCAGCTCGATACACCATCGCCCACTCGTGCAAACCATGGCACGCGAAGTTCGGCATGTGACTTTGGGTTGCGGTAAGCAGGCTTTGAATCCAGGAAAGCCGCTGCCGCTCCTTTTCGGAAATCGATTTCACATCGAGTTCGCACACTCCGTCATCGGTGCGGTAGCGCTTGCCAAGGAAGCGGGTGGGGAGGGCGTCGATGTCATCAAAGCGCAACGAGACTCCGAATTCCGGTTGCCAGAGCTCGAGTAGGGCGATGGGGTAGGGGTAGTAGCGAAAAAGAAAATCCTCCACGGGATGCTCTTCTCCACGGTCGCGGCGAAATCGTGGTCCTTCAGTGAAGACCTGCGCCTCGGCGAGGTGCGAATCGCAGATTAACTGCCATTCGTCCCATTCGAAAATCACCTTCGCTGTTTCTGTCAAATCCATAGTCACGCTCAGGCAGCGAAGCGGAAATTTCGCAGGTAAGCAAATTCCTACTTGCCAATCCGTCTCACGCCGGGCTAACTTCCCCCTCCGGTTACATTATCGGCATCCAAACGCGGGATGGAGAAGTCAGGTATCTCGTCAGGCTCATAACCTGAAGACCGTAGGTTCAAATCCTACTCCCGCAACCACTTCTTTTCAGAAGTGACGTAGTTCTCAACCGAATAATAACCATAGGGTTACGTGTTTGTTTGGGTGTTAAGTTGACTCCAACCCCAGTGTCATGAACGAGGCTGGTGACAAAATGGTAACAAACCGCGAGGGGGCATCCTCATCGCATACGGGCAAAGGCTCCAAGAAGAAGGGCCCGTTCTGCAAGGTGAAGTTCGGTTCGACCTGCGCGAAATCAGTCTTCGCCGTCACGATGCGCGTGGTGATGTGGATCTTCTCGGGCGGGCTGTGGTTTCCATGTGCCAACGCCTGAATCTGGACGCCTCCCTGAACGGCGTGCCCCGGCACCAGACTTTCCTCCCGCAATCCTGATCCTTGGTGCGCGCCAAGACCGCGATCCCGCGACGCAGGGTGAATTTCCCTACCCCGGCAAGCCTTCCACAAAGCTGCGGCTTGTCAGCAGGCGAGTCCCTTGTTTACATGTTCCGGGTCATCGTGATTGCGTCTTCCGATATTCAGCGTTGCTCGGCCGCGGAATGGGATGTTTTCCGCAAAATGGTCGCGCACGTCATGTTGTATGAGGTCGTGGGATGGATTGACCAAGGGAAGCCCACGCTCCGTCCGGAAAACAAGCACACCTCCGCTTTCGAATCCGCCCTGCTCGCTCCGAACCTCAGCATGACGCAGGTTCTTTGGGAACGTGCTGGCAGTAAAGGCGTGAGGCCGAAGGTCGCACGGGTCATTGGCGTGGCTCCGGACAAGTGATGTGGTGGCCGGCTACGTCGAGAGCTTCCATGACAAGTTTCGCAGAGAGTGCCTTGCTCGCGAGCTGTTTTATATGCTGAGCGAGGCGCGGGTGGTGATCGCGGCCTGGCGCATGAAGTTCAATCAAGTTAGGTCGCATCGCAGTCTCGGCAAGAAGACGCCCGAGGAGTTCGCCATTGGACTCGTTCCCTCTAGAGGTCAAACGGTTCAATCTGCTTTCTAGGCTGCGACCTCCGCACCAGAAGCAGATTGATAAGTAGGTGGCAGCCACTATCAATAGACCCGATTCCTCTCACTTTGGGTGGACCATAAACTGGAAGGGCGCCAACGCTACTTCACCGGTTGGTGGTGTAAACAACGCTTACGACGTAGAAGGCAGAC
This sequence comes from Prosthecobacter debontii, assembly GCA_945869855.1. GTDB lineage: Bacteria > Verrucomicrobiota > Verrucomicrobiia > Verrucomicrobiales > Akkermansiaceae > Luteolibacter. Next base: position 15,410 of record CAMBQC010000005.1, on the reverse strand, counting down.
AAGACCTAACGCCCCAAACAGTGCCGTGCTTGTTTCGGGAATCGCCGCGACACTGGCAACACGGAATCCGATGGCAGAGCCCTCGTTTGACGGCAAGCCGGGTGTGGTATGCGTTGGCGTGGATGCGAGATAGTCGTCGTTCGGGTTGTCTGCCCAGCCACCCCCGCGCATCCCGCGCAAGCTGCCATTAATAACGGTATCATGCCACTCTACTACGTTTCCGCCTTGGTCGAAGGTGCCATACATACTCGGATCTCCGCTGTAGCTACCAACATCAGTGGATGCCATTATTACCTGCGCGAAATTCGCATCGGCCGTAGTGATGGTATTTTGACCGTTTGGATAGAGCGAGTAGGATGAGGTGGCACTATTGTAGTAAGCCGCCTTATACCACTCATCTTCTGTTGGAATATAGATGCTTGCTCCAGCGTTCTTGAGAATGATGCCGCTTATCGCACCGTTGAGTGTGTAGGAGCCTGTTTCCGTGTCACCAGCGCCCTGGCCATTTGCCAGCCAGTTGGTGAAGCGCGCTGCATCAAACCAAGAAACAAGCGCCACCGGGCGGCTTTCCATACCTGTCGTCACTGAGTAGGAGTAGCTCCCCGAGGAACCACTGCGGTTGATGCCCAGATTGACGAATGCAGAGAGCGTGTTGTAGAGCGAATAGGTATCCGTGGCGGCCTTCGCATTAAGGAACTCGGCATATTGAGCGTTGGTCACTTCGTAGTTTCCGATTTGGTATTCATAGCGTACCGCGCCGAAGCCGGTAGTGTCTGCGGCATTCCCGGCATTGCCCACGGTGACCCACTCCATCGTGACGGTGGCAGTGGCGGATGTGATCAGTGCAGATGTCGCAGCGAGGGTGATGAGGATTTGAATTTTCATGGTATTGTTTATTTATTTATTCGCCCTACAAAAACTGAGTTTGTTAGGGTTATACGTGAATGTTACGCCCTCGTTAGAAAGCAATACTCAAATCTTAATTCTGTGTGATTTTTCCGTTACGACCGCTTTCAGAGCATCTCGGCCGGTATGCCGTATTTCTCGCTGCCAGATGATATGGGGTTGTCAGGTGGAGGTGGAACCCGCCAACCTAACAACCATCATAAAATATTTCAAAACCACTTTTTCTGACGGCTCAACCTTATCTTCGATTTCGGCGCGATACATTCGCCGCCGATGAATAGCCTGTAGTGATTGGCTATACCCGCCAGAGCGGTTTCAGGTGACGGATCGTATGCCCACAAATTCTCAAACGAAAGTTTACGTGGCATTGGTCTTTTTCATTGCCATATTGGAAAGCTCGAATACCGATGCAAACGCTCCCCGCCCGCGATGCGCTTGGTGAGAAAAAATCGTGCGGTAAGGGGTGGCTATTTCGAATGAGAATCTTCGTAGATGCGGGTCGTAAAATTTCCGTGATACCCCCGCGCCATCGCCGCGTATTAATTAGGTAGAATATGAAAAGATATCTTCTCGCGCTCTTCGTCCCCGCACTCGCCACTCAAGCTTTCGCACAGAAGGGCTTCGACGGCCCAACCGGCAAGCCCTACATCTACAAAACCTCTGCCGGCGTGGAGCGCGAGATGGAGATCTTTTTTCCAAAAAAACATGACCCCACGAAATCACAAGTGCCGGGCATGATCCTTTTCCATGGAGGCGGCTGGACTGGGGGTACGTTGTCACAATTCCGCGTCGCCTGCGCCTACTTCGCCAGTCGGGGACTCGTCTGCGCCACGGCGGAATACCAGATGCTCGGGAAGGAAAGCCTGAAGCTCCCGCAAGGCGTATCAAAGAAACGCGTCTGCGTCACTGACGCGAAGAGCGCGATCCGTTGGTTTAAGCAGAACGCCGGTGAACTCGGCATCGCCCCCGCCCGCATCATCACCGGCGGCGGAAGCGTGGGCGGACACATCAGCGCCCTCGCCACCATGAACCCCGGCCTCGACGACCCCGCCGATCCCAAGGACATCGATATGAAAGTAGTTGCTTACATCTGGTTTAACCCCGCATTCGCTCCCGAGGACAATAAGGATTCGGAAATTGATATCTTGAGCCACATTAAGGCAGACATACCGCCCACCGTCGTTTTTTTCGGCGACGAGGACACATGGAAAAATGGCTGGGACACCGCCCATGAGAAGTGGAAAAGTAAAGGCACGAAAAGCATAGAGCTCCACATCGCGGAAGGACAGCCACACAGCTTTTTCAACAAGGATCCATGGCGCAGCCTCACCCTCATCGAGGCGGATAAATTTCTCGTAAAGCACGGCCTGCTCACCGGCGAACCGGCTCTCAAGTTACCCACCTCGGGTGAACAGCTGATAGCAGCACCTTTCACTCCCGCCCGTTCGCTTGGGAAATCCGCCCGACCATGAAAATATCCGCCTGTCTCTTTTCCGCGCTCTGCTGCCTTTCTCTGGCCACGGCCGAAAAACCCAACATCGTCATCATCCTGTCCGACGACCAATGCTGGACGGACTATGGCTTTATGGGTCACAAGAACTCAGGACACCCCACCTCGACAAGCTGGCGCAACGCAACGTCGTGTTCGAGCGCGGCTACGTCGCCTCCCCGCTTTGCAGACCCTCGCTCGCATCAATCATCACCGGGCGATATCCCTTCAACCACGGAGTCAGGGGAAATGATGTGGACGGCAAAAACAACCGCGCCGCGCTTGATGCGCCGGTGCAAGCGGTCTTCTATAAGCTGCCAAGCTTTGTGAAAATGCTCACCGTTAATGGCTACCTCACGCACCAATCTGGGAAATGGTGGGAGGGTTCTTTCGAGGACGGCGGATTCACCCACGGCATGACCCGCGGCGGCCGCCATGGCGACGAGGGTCTCACCATCGGACGCACGGGGCTAAAACCCATCTCCGATTTCCGCGACCACGCAACGGGGCGGAAGAACCCCTTCCTGCTCTGGTATGCCCCTTCCTTCCCCACACCCCGCACGATCCGCCGAAACGCCTACTCGAAAAACACACCTGTCCCGGCCGCGCCGCCGATGTCGCCAAATATTTCGCGATGTGCGAGTGGTTTGACGAAACATGCGGTGAGCTGTTAGGTAATCTCGACCGCTGGGGTCTCGGCGAAAACACCCTCGTTATCTACCTTAGTGACAACGGTTGGGCCGCCACCAGCGTGAACGCGGCCGACCCGAACCAAAAGCTATGGCAAGACTACACCTCGCAGGCGTTGCCCACGAGATCGAGCTGGTTGAAGGGCTTCGCGGCGGTGTTCTGTGCTTCTTGAAAGGCGGGTGTCGCCGAGCAGGCTGCGAATAGGAGACTAAGGAGTGGTGCTGCTTTGAGAAATCGAATCATTGGAAGGGCGCAGGTCGGTCTGGCTGCCGGAGAGTCGCACGGTGCCCTGGATGTTCAAGTTTTCAGCACCGCCGGTGGGCATGGTGATGACCCGGGTGTCGCCGGGGGCGAGGGTGGTGATGTTGGCGTTGGTGGTGACGCCGTTGATGCGGAGTGATACGGCGGCGTTTACCAGGGTTTCCGTGCCTAGGTTCTGAACGAGCGCTTGGACCTGGCCGCGGGACGTGGTGATGGAGGTGACGGCGGCGTCATGGATGCCGGGTGTGTTGCCGTTGAGGATGCGCCACATGTCGGGCACGCCGGCTCCTGTCGCGAGATCTCCGCCGGGGGAGCCGATGTCGTTGAGGTTCGAGTTGACGACGCTGAGCGCGGAGGTGGCACTTTGGTTTTGCGCGCCGCCCCTCATCATCGTGGCGGCGATCACGCCGGTGACAATAGGGGAGGAAAACGAGGTGCCGGAGACCGAGGCCGCGCGGTTTCCGGGATAAGCGGCGCTCACCGCGTAGCCCGGCGCGGCCACTGCGACCTGATCGCCGGTTGTCGAGAAAGCCATGGGCTGGTTTTTCGCATCCACTGCGCCGACGGCGACGACCGATGGACTGGCGGCCGGATACATCACGCCTTCGGTGCCACTGTTTCCCGCCGCGGCGACAACCACGACGCCGGCCTGTCTGGCGTATTCGAGGGCGTTTTCCACCAGGCTGCTGCGCCCGTGCCCGCCAAGCGAGATGTTGATCAGTTTGGCCCGTGCGTCCACGGCGGCGATGATGCCCTGCGCGATGAGGAAACTGTTAGAAGAGCCGTTGTCATCCGCGATGCGGACGGAGAGGGGGGTGGCTCCCGGCGCTATGCCGGGGGCGAGCGGGTTCGAGCTGAAAATGAGCGATGCGACGGCGGTGCCGTGGCCGTTGAGGTCGGCGGCGTTGGCGGGAAGCGGAATGAGGTTGATGCGCTCGATGGCGTTTTTGAACGCGATGTGGTCGGCGATGCCGGTGTCGAGGACGGCGATCTTCACGCCTTTTCCCCAAAGCGAGTTGTCGTCGATCACGCCTAGCCAATCGAGCAACCCGTTACCGAGAGGAGCCGCTCCCGCCTGCGCCCCGGCGCCGATCTCCGGGATATTGACAGGATAGATGAGTCCCGTTTCCTCCGTGCCATCCAGCATGGCAAGCAGGTCGTCTTCGTTGCCGAAACCGACGTGGAGCGCGTTGAGTTTGTCGAGCCGCCCTAACAGATTCATGCCGTTGCCGAGTTTCGAGAGAAATGCCTCGAGCGCGGCCTTGTCATTGAAAACGATGACCCGCTGGTTCGGGATCGCGCCGTCGTTGATCGCGGTCATATCTAGACGGTCAGATTTTCGGCGCTCAAAGGTTTTCGTTCTCAGTGGTGGATCAAGCTGGGCGGGAAATCCCGGTTTTTTTTTTGGTGTGGGTGGCTCAGGCTTCTCCGTGGCTTCGGAAAGGGTGAACGTGGTGGCGAGATACGCCATCACGCCTACACCGGCCAGCAGTGCGAGCATGGCCAAGTTTTTCAGCGCATCTTTCAGTTTTCCCATCTGCCCAATGAACACCATAAAAGGGCGTTTGTCTCGAACAGAAAACCTTGGCCGATCATCAATCGGAAATCAATCTTCCTCGATGGTGCGGGATTCGCAGATAGATTGATGAATGATGATCCGATTTCGCTGCCTACTTTGCTAAAGCCGGTAAGGCTACGACGGAGAGGTTGGTGATTTTGGATTTTTGATTGGGATGCGGTGAGATCCGACAAGGAGTGGCTGCCTCCGGACGCTGGGCTGCAAGGGGTAATAGGCTCGGGTTACCGGGCTGCCTAAGGCAGCCCTTCCTTGCGCAGCACTGTCTGTGTGATAAATTGAGAGATGGTTTCACACAACGCGAACAACCCCGAGCCAATGAAATACGCCATCCTCGGCGAGGACACGTCCAGCGTGGAGGAAAAGCTGGAGAAATACACCGGCACGGTCGGGTGGGGATACTTGAGGCCGCATTTCATCAGTGGGGTTTTGTATTTTGTTGATCTATCACTGCCGCTCGCGGAGGTGGGGCGGGCGTTTACGGAGAACCGCAAGGATCGCGTGGAGGCTTGGCTGCGGTGCGGGGATCTTGTGAAGATCGGCGATCTTCATGTGGCGCAGTGGGAGAAGGGCGGCATGGAGTTTGAGGCGCTGGTGGTTTCTCCGTTCGTGCTTTTCAGGCCTGTTTGAGGAGCGGGCGTGACAGATGGAATAAATTCGAACCGCAGATGGACGCAGATTCACGCAGATGGAAGATGAATTCTTCGGCTTGCGCGTAGGAAAAGCGGGGCGAAGATCGGCGATATGGAAAACGAAAGAGTGTTGTATGTGAAGTCGGGCTGCCCGTGGTGCGTGGAGGTTCAGGGTTATCTGCGGGATCATGATATCGCGGTCCGGACGGTGGTGGTGAGCGGCGACCGCGCGGCGATGGAGGAGATGGTCGCGCTCTCCGGCCAGAGCAAGGCACCGACGCTCGATTGGGACGGGGAGGTGCTGGCGGATTTCGGCGTGGACGAGCTGGTGCCTTTCCTCGAAGGGCGGCTTTGAAAGTTTTCCGGAAAAATTCTAAGTTTCCGCCGCGCCGGGTGTCGGATAAGGTATGGATATGAAAGCCCTGATTTTCCTGATTATGACCTGTGCCATGGCATCGGCCGCCGAAGCACCCGCCATGAGAAAACAAGCCGCAGAACTTGAGAAGCAAGGCAACTGGCGCGAGGCATACGAGTTGAGGGTAAAGATTCTCCGCGAGGTGGATGACGCAGAATCGGCGACCGATCTGCAACAAGCCTTGCAGTCGCAGCGGCAGCTTGGCGAGCCGCAGAATTTCGATCCTTTGTTGGCTGAACTCACGGAAAGCAAGAAGGGCAACCCGGATTTCATGCGGGCGGCGGGTGATGCGTTTCTCAGCACCCACGGCAGTTACGGACAAATTCTCGACGGCGGTTTCCAGCGTGGGATGAATGGACGCGGCAATTACATACAGGTGAATGAGCAGGATCGCCGCCGTGCACTGCAATGTTTGCTCCAAGCCCACCTAACCGTCGAAAAAGGTGGGGCGAAGGAAGTGGCGATTCTCCGCCAGATCGGTAACGCCCTCACGATGTCGCGCACAGGGTCGGGAAATGTCTGGCAGCTACATCTCCTCACGGATATGAAAGCGGTGGCGGATTACACGGAGCAAATCGATACAATCACCAGCGAGGGAGCACCGGTCGACACGGAGGGGAATCCCTCATGGATCGATGTTCCGAAATCATGGGAAACGGCCGCCTCGGATGGCGAAAGGTGGCGCTGGACGATGGAAGAGATCGCCCGAATCGATCCCACGCAAGCCACCGGTGAAGTGCTGAAATGGCTCGGCTACTGCCAAGCGCATTACGACGTCAACACGCTTGCTTCCTTCAGTTGGTGGAGGCAGTCCGAGGTGAGCGAACGCGATGGAATCCTGCAGGCTTCCACATTGAAGGAAACGGAAACGATCGCCCGGCTGGCCAACGGTGTGAAGCGTTTCACCCTTCGCGAAGACCATCAGTTCATCCCCGGGTTCCGGACGTTGATGCGGAAGGGAAAAGGCGGTTACGCAGAGCAGGCGGGGGATCAGCTGGTACAGGTCTTCCTGAACCGCCAGCAACACGTGCAGGCCGCCGAGACCATGAAAGAGGTCATCGGCCTTCACGGGAAAGGCAACCACGGGCATCGCGAGAAACTGATGCAACAGATCCTCGGGAACTGGAGCCGCTTCGGCACCACGCCGACCTATCACGCCGCCAATCCCGTCGAGGTGCCCTACACGTTCCGCAACGCGAAGGAGGTTTCCCTGAAGCTCTCCGGCGTGAAGGACGAGCTGGTGATGGCGGACATCATCGAATACCTGAAAGGGAATCCCGTTGAGGTCGATCACGAGAAAATCCAGTTCGAATATCTCGGCAACCGCCTGATCGGCAAGGAGCGCGGGCGTTACGTGGGCGAGGAGATCCGCTCGTGGAAACAGGAACTCAAGCCGGACGAATCCCACCACGACACCACCACGAACCTCGACCTCGGCAAGCTCGCGCCGGGTTGCTACCTGCTCGAATCGAAGCTGGAGGGCGGCAACACCTCATGGGTCGTCGTCTGGGTGCGCGATCTCGTTTTGCTGAAACGTTCCGAATCGGGCAATGAGGTATTTTATCTCGTCGATGCGGCGGACGGCAGGCCCGTGGCGGGGGAGCTGGAGTTCTTCGGTTTCCGCATGGAGTATTTGGAGAAAGCGAAGGGCAAGCGCCGCTTCGAGGTCGTCACCAGGAGTTTCAAAAGGAACACGGATGCCGACGGAAAGCTCGTCCTCGATGAGGTGCAAGAGGATGGCAACCAGTTCCAATGGCATGTGATCGCCCGCGCCGGGGAACGCCGCGCCTACCTTTCCAGCCACCGTTTCCAGTGGGGCGACAACGGGGATAGCACCGACTACCTTGCGCAGAAAACCATTGGCATCACCGACCGTCCGGTTTACCGCCCCGGTCAGAAAGTTCATGTGAAACTCTGGGCCGGCGAGGCGCGCTATGATCTCGGCGAGGTTTCCACCTACGCGGGGAAAACGGCGGACATCGAGATCCGCGACGGCCGCAATGAACTGATCCTTGAGAAAAAGGGTCTCGGGGCGGATGGCTTTGGCGGTATCGAATTCGATCTCGATCTCAAGGAAGAGGCTGCGCTGGGGATCTACAACGTCAGCGTCACCGGCGGTGTCCCGTCCACGTTTTTCACCTTCCGCGTCGAGGAATACAAAAAGCCGGAATACGAGGTGAAGGTCGATGCTCCGGCCGAACCCGTGGCGCTCGGCGAGGCCTTCGAGGCCACCGTTTCAGCAAACTACTACCACGGTGCGCCGGTCACGGAGGCCACCGTGAAAATCAAGGTGGAGCGGAACTTTTTCAACGACCGCTGGTTCCCGGCGGGGCCGTGGGACTGGCTTTATGGGCCGGGCTACTGGTGGGCGTACCCGGTGTGCGATTGGTATCCCGGCTGGGCGAGGTGGGGCTGCATCCGTCCTTCTCCGCCGTGGTGGCAGCAGAACCGCATAGGTGCGCCCGAACTGGTGCTTGAGCAAACGGCGGCCATCGGCGCGGACGGCAAGGTGAAGGTGAAGATCGATAGCTCCATCGCGAAACTTGTCCACGGCGACCAGGATCACCGCTACTCAATTACTGCGGAGGTAGTAGATGCCTCGCGCCGCACGATCGTCGGCAGCGGCTCTGTGCTCGCCGCCCGCGAGCCGTTCGGCGTGACCGTCTGGCTCGACCGCGGCTACGCGAACGTCGGCGACAAGGTCACAGGCACCTTCGCCGCTCGCACGCTCGATGGGAAAGAGGTCGAGGGTACGGCGACAGCGATCCTTTATTCTTCGGGACTCACCGCGAAGGGCGAGATCGAGGAAAAGGAGATCGGGAAATGGACGCCCGAGGGAGGAAACTGGACGTTCACCGCCTCGAAGGCCGGGCAATACCGCGTGGCTGTGGAGTTCACGGACAAGAAAGGCCGCAAGCAGGAGGGCGCGACGGTATTCTCCGTGCGCGGCGCGAAGCCCGAGGGAAATTTCCGATACAACGCCCTCGAACTCATCCCCGACAAGAAGGAATACCGCCCCGGCGACACCGTGAAACTGCTGGTCAACGTGGACAAAGCCGACTCACGCGTCTGGCTTTTCATCCGACCCTCACAGGGAAAACTGGCGGAGACGAAAATCATCCGCATCGAGGGCAAGTCGCAGACCGTCGAGATCCCGGCCTCACTCGGTGACATGCCGAACTTTTTCATCGAGGGCGTGACGGTGGCCAACGGCCAAGTCCACACGGTCACGCGCGAGATCGTCCTGCCTCCGGAAAAGCGCGTGCTCAATGTCGAGGTCTCGCCCGCGAAGGGCAAGCTCAAGCCGCGCGAGAAGACCTCTTTCAAGGTGCGGATCACCGACTTGGACGGCAAACCCTACCAAGGCTCCGCCGCGATCAGCGTCTATGACAAATCGCTCGAAACCATCTCCGGCGGCTCGAATGTCGGCGAGATCGTGCCGTTTTTCTGGGACTGGAAACGCCACCACTACGCGCAGGGCATGGAGCACTCGCAGCAACTTTCCGGCAGCCACCTCCAGTTGCCGAACACCCTCCCCATGCAGCATCTCGGGATCTTCGGGCACATGGCTGTGGCGAGAAACAAGGGGATGATGAGGAAGGGTGGAGGCGGTGGTTTTGACGGTGAGTTGGATACCGCGCCCATGGAGGCTATGCGGGCTGCTCCGATGATGCTGGCGGAGGCTTCGATGGACGTTGCGGCGGCTGCCCCGGAGGAAAAAGCCGGCGAGGCCGCGCCACAGGTCGTCGTCCGCACGGAATTTGCGGATCTGCTAAAATGGGTCGGCTCGGTGGAAATGGACGAGAAGGGCGAGGCCACCATCGATCTGGAGATGCCGGACAACCTCACCACCTGGAAGATCAAGACCTGGGCGATGGGCAAGGGCACCCGCGTCGGCGAAGGCTCGGCGGAGATCGTCACGAGCAAGGATCTCATCATCCGCCTCCAGGCACCGCGTTTCTTCGTCGAGAAGGACGAGGTGACGCTAAGCGCCATCGTCCACAACTACCATGCGGCGGCGAAGGATGTCGCTGTGTCTCTGGAGCTGGATGGCAAGTGCCTCGAGGCAACCGGTGACAAGGAGCGCCGCGTGGCGATTCCCTCCATGGGTGAAACCCGCATCGACTGGACGGCCAAAGCCGTTTCAGAGGGTGAGGCCGTCATTCGCATGAAAGCCATCGCCGCCGATGACTCCGACGCGATGGAGATGAAATTCCCCGTCTTCGTCCACGGAATCCTGAAAACGGAATCCTACAGCCGCGCCATCGCGCCGGACGGGGATTCCGCGAAGATCGATTTCAAGCTCCCGCAGGAACGCCGGCCCGCCGAGAGCCGTGTCACCGTCCAATACTCGCCGAGTGTCGCGAGCGCGATGATCGACGCGCTACCCTACCTCGCCAGCTATCCGTATGGCTGCACCGAGCAGACGCTCAACCGTTTCGTGCCGACGACGGTCGTCCACCACATCCTGAAGTCCCAAGGACACGACCTCGCGGCGATCAAGAACAAGAAGGTCAACCTCAACCCGCAGCAACTCGGCGATCCGAAGGAACGTGCCGCGCAATGGAAGCCCGGAAATCCGCATTGGAATCCGGTCTGGGATGAGGCGGAGGTCGCGAAAATGGAGCGTGCCGGAATCGCGAAACTCCGCGACCAGCAGAACCCGGACGGCGGCTGGGGATGGTTCTCCGCCTTCGGCCACCAATCCTACCCGCACACCACCGCCGTCGTGATGCACGGACTGCTGCTCGCCCGTGACAACGGAGCGAAGGTGCCGGAAGACATGATCGCCCGCGGTCTCGCTTGGCTCGCGAAATATGAGGAAACGGCAGCGGATCGCATCGCCCATTGGGAAAAGCGAAAAGAGAACACCAAGCAAAAAGCGGACGCCACCGACGCCCTCGTCCGCCGCATCCTCGGCGAAGGCGGAAAGGATCACGCGCAGATGCTCAGCTTCCTTTTCCGCGATAAGAACGACCTACCCGTTTACGCCAAATCCCTGCTCGGCCTGGAGTTGCACCGCACCAAGGACAACGCGAGACGCGACGAGGTGATCCGCAATATCCGCCAGTTCCTCAAGACCGATGAGGAAAATCAGACCGCCTACCTCGAGTTAGGCAACGGTGGTTACTGGTGGGTTTGGTATGGCAGCGAGTTCGAGGCGCAGGCATGGTTCCTGAAACTCCTCGCCGCCGCGGAGCCGGAAAGCCCCGACACGCGCGGCCTGGTGAAATACCTGATCAACAACCGCAGGCATTCCACGTATTGGAACTCCACCCGCGACACCGCGTATTGCATCGAGGCCATTGGCGATTTCCTGAAAGCCACCAACGAGGGCGATCCGAATCTCACCGTGGAAGTCCTGTTCGACGGCAAGCCGCTCAAGACCGTGGAGATCACCAAGGAGAACCTTTTCACCTTCGATAACACCGCCCTCATCGCTGGTGACATCCTCACCAGCGGTGAGCACACCATCGAGCTCCGCAAAAAAGGCGATGGCCCGCTCTATGCGAACGCCTACGTCGAGTATTTCACGCTGGAGGATCACATCACCAAGGCCGGTCTTGAAGTGAAGGTGGATCGCACCTACCACAAGCTCGTCCCGGAAACGAAGGTGATCAATGCGGTCGATTCGCAAGGCCAGGCCATCGACCAGAAGCGTGCCGCCTACAAACGCGTCGAACTAAAATCCGGCGACGAGGTGAAGAGCGGCGACCTGATCGAGGTCACGCTCGGCATCGACAGCAAGAACGATTACGAATACCTCGTCTTCGAGGATTGGAAAGTGGCCGGGATGGAGGCCGTCGATGTGCAATCCGGCTACAACCCGAACGGCCTGGGAGCCTACATGGAGCTGCGCGACGAGAAGGTTTCCCTTTTTGTCCAAACTCTTCCGCGCGGCCGCCACAACCTCAGCTACCGCCTGAGAGCCGAGATCCCCGGTAATTTCAGCGCCCTGCCCACTCGAGCCGAGGCGATGTATGCGCCGGAACTCCGCGCCAACAGCGACAGCATGAAGTTCACCATCGGAGAGTAGTTAGGCGCGCATGGATTCCGAAACATACAGCCTCCTCGCGGACATCGTCCTGATGACGCATGTGGCTTTCGTCCTGTTCGTGGTTCTCGGATTGATCCTGATCCTGTTTGGAGGTTTCCGCGGTTGGAAATGGGTGCACAATCCCTGGTTCCGTGCTGCGCATCTTGCGGGCATCGGGCTGGTTGTCTTGCAGTCGTGGCTGGGAATCATCTGTCCGCTCACCACGCTGGAAATGCATCTGCGTGAGTTGGCCGGCGACGAGACCTACGCAGGCACGTTCGTCGCCCATTGGCTTCACAGGATCCTTTTCCTCCATGCGCCGATGTGGGTCTTTGTGATTTGCTACAGCCTGTTCGGACTGGCGGTGCTTGTCAGTTGGATCAAGTTCCGCCCGCGCCGGTTCGGCACAGCGGCGAAAATTTACGCTCCCAAAGACTGATGGAACGTATCCGTTTCCTTCAGTGAGAGCACGAAGGCTTCTAACAACCGGATCGTGCTTTCGATGTCATCGAGGTGGGCGGTTTCCACCACGGAATGCATGCAGCGCAGCGGCAGCGAAACGAGCGAGGAGGGAATGCCTTCTCGGGAGTGGAAAATCTTGTCTGTGTCGGTGCCGGAGAAGCGGCTCGATGACTCGTGCTGCAGGTCGATCTTTTCCTTTTCCGACAGCGCGATGAGTCGCTTCACGATGAGCGGGTGGTTGCAGGTGCCGTGGGTGATGGACGGGCCGCCGCCGAGCTTCACGAGGCCGAACTTTGCGGCCTCGATGCCGGGCGTGTCGGTGGCGTGGGTGACGTCGAGGCAAAGGCAGACATCGGGCTTGAGTCGGTAGGTTGCCATCATCGCGCCGTGGCCGCCGATCTCCTCCTGGATCGCGTTGAGGCAGACGAGGGTGACGGCGGGTTTCTTGCCTGATTCGGCGATGCGTTTCATCACCTGCGCGATGATGTAGGAGCCGAGGCGGTTGTCCAAGGCACGGCCGATCAGGCGCTTGTGGGCGAGTTCCGAAGGACCGTCCACATAGACCATGGGATGTCCCACGCGCAGTCCGAGCGCGGCGACTTCCTTCGCGTTGGAAGCGCCGACATCCACCCAGAGATCGTGGACGGCAGGGGCTTTCTCTCCGCCAAGCTCGTCGCGGCGGAGGTGGATCGCCGTGTTGCCAATGATGCCAGAGACCTCGCCTTTGTCGCCGAGGATGCGCACACGGCGGCCGCGGCCGGTGGCGGCATCGGATCCCCCGACGCGGTCGATGCGGAGGAAGCCTTTGTCGTCGATGTGCTTGATGATGTAGCCGATCTCATCGGCGTGCGCCTCCAGCATCACGATCTTCTTCGATTTCCCCGGAAGGGTGGCCCAGGTGGAGCCGTAGGCATCGCACTCCACGGAGGCGGCAATGGGCTTCAGGTATTCCGCCCAGACGCGTTGGCCGGGCATTTCGAAGCCGGTGGGGGACGGGGTTTCAAGGAGCTTGAATAGGAATTCTTTGTCGGATTTTTTCATCTTACGTATGTTCATTTCCAGCGGCAACACAGCTTTAATGTGTGCCGGAGATTGCCGGGAAGTTTTTTCTTCACTGGTTTCAGTGATGGAGTGCAAGGAGGATGTTGAAGGGGCGGGGTATGGCAGACAGGCATCAGCCACTCCTCCCGCTGCATCAGTTACTTTGGTTCTTCATGATTGAGGTGGTGACTTTTTCCGCGGCATCGGGGATGGCGAGAGAGCGGGAGGCCTCGGACATGAGCTTGAGGGCGCCGGGGTTGGTGAGGAGTTCGGTGAGGAGCTTAGCGAGCGATTCTGGGGTGAGGTCTTTTTGCTGGATGAGCTTCGCGGCACCGGCTTCCGAGAAGACTTTCGCGTTGGCGGTCTGGTGGTCGTCCGCGGCGTAGGGGTAGGGGACGAGGATGGAGGGGAGGCCGGCGAGGGAAATTTCCGTGAGAGTGGAGGCACCGGAGCGGGTGATGACAAGATCGGCGAGCGCGTAGGCGGAGGGCATCTGGTCGCAGAAGCCGATGAGCTGGTAGCCGGGGCGCTGGACGGGATGTTCCGCCCGGATGCGGGGGAGGTCGTTCGGGCCGGCGATGTGGAGGATCTGGATGTTTTCCGGAAGGAGCGGGGCGGCGTTGGCGACGAGCTGGTTGAGGCCGAGCGCGCCCTGCGAACCGCCGGTGACGAGGAGGGTAGGCTTCGCGGGATCGAGTCCGAAACGTTCGGCGGCTTCGGTGCGGGACGGGAGCTTGTGAATTTCCGGGCGGGCGGGGGTTCCTGTTAGAAGCGTGGGCTTTTTGAAAAACGCGGCGGCGGGCTGGAGGCCGATGAAGACCTTGTCGCAAAAGCGGGAGGTGAGCACGTTCGCGCGGCCGGGGCGGGCGTTGGAATCGTGGACGAAGGTTTTTTTCCCGAGTTTGTATCCGGCGTAAACGGGCGGAAGCGAGGTGAAGCCACCCATGCCCAGCACGGCATCGGCTCCGAATTCGCGGATGATTTTTTTCGAAGCCTGGATCGATTGGTGGAGAGCCCAGAGGAAGGGCAGCATCTTCGGGGAGAAAGTCGGGGGCTTCGCGATCGCGGGGACGATCTTGAAATTGAGGTGCGGATATTTCGCGGATGCTTGGGAGTCGATTTTCTTCTGGGAAATGAGCAGCAGCGGCTCGTGGCCCTGTGCGAGGAGAGCTTCGGCTACCGCGATGCCGGGAAACAGGTGGCCGCCGGTGCCACCGCAGGCGATGAGGATTTTCATGGGGAGTGGAAAGGGATCAGGGGAAGAATTTTGAACCGCCAAGAACGCCAAGGAAGAGCTGGAATTTTGGATCCATGATTTCTTCCTTCTCTTACTTGGCGATCTTGGCGGTGGAAAAACTACGCTAGCCCCGCGCGGGTTAGGAGCGGCATGGGGTCGGCGGGGCGGGACATGAAGTTTTCGTAGAGGACTTCGGGGGGGGCGGAGTTGCCTTTGCTCAGGATGTGCTCACGGAAGGCCATGCCGGTTTCGGGGTTGAGGATGCCTTCTTTCTGGAAGCGGGTGAAGGCGTCGGCGTCGAGGACTTCGGCCCACTTGTAGGAGTAGTAGCCGGCGGCGTAGCCGGTGGGGGAGCTGAAGAGGTGATTGAAGCGCAGGGCTATGGATGGACCTTGGGTTTTCGAGGGGGCGCGGTAGTCGGCGAGGATTTCGCGATCCACTTCGGCGAGGTCGCGGCCGAGGTGTTTTTCGGGATGGAGGTGGAGCTCGAGGTCGAGCTTGCCGAGGGCCATCTGGCGCATGAAGACGGTGGCCGACATGTAGTTTTTCGCGGCGACCATTTTCCGGAAAAGCTCCTCGGGGATGGGTGCGCCGGTGAGGTGGTGGCGGGCGAAGAGATCGAGTGATTCCCTTTCCCAGCAGAAATTCTCCATGATCTGGGAGG
>CAMBQC010000004.1 GCA_945869855.1 Prosthecobacter debontii | reverse complement strand
GGTTTCGCGGCAGGTTTCGCGGCAGGTTTCGCGGCAGGTTTCGCGGCAGGTTTCGCGGCAGGTTTCGCGGCAGGTTTCGCGGCAGGTTTCGCGGCAGGTTTCGCGGCAGGTTTCGCGGCAGGTTTCGCGGCAGGTTTCGCCTTGGGTTTGGGCGCGGCTTTTTTGGTTTCGGGCTTGGCGAGAACTTTTTTCGCCGGGGCAGCTTTGGGGGCGGCTTTAGTCAGCTTTTTAGCGGCGGGTTTCTTGGCGATCGTTTTGGAAGACATGAGGAGCGAGGGAGATTGGGCACGGGATGTCCGAAGACAATTCACCTATTAGCTGGGCACATGCAAAAATTTTGCGGGCGGGCGGAATGAAGAGGCCTAATTAAAAATCGTCAAGGCGATAGTTTTAAAAAAATCCCTGCCCTAACAAGGCGCGTGTCGGGACAGGCATGCCAAGAGTGGTGAGAAATTACATTGCGGAACAGGTAGGCGCGATTTCTACACTTGATAAAACGAGGAGGACTGGGGAGATTAAGCCCCAGCAAATGGTGATTTGGAACTGGATTTTTCTCGGAGGTAGCCAGTGAGCGGCGGATTGATCGCGTTGCTCGATGATATCAGCGCCCTGGTGAAGTTGGCGGCCGCATCGCTAGATGATGCCGGTGCGCAGGCCGCTAAGGCCAGTGGCAAAGCCGCAGGGATTGTGATCGATGATGCTGCGGTGACGCCCCGCTATGTGGTAGGCCTGGCAGCAGACCGGGAATTGCCGATCATCCGCAAGATCGCTGCGGGCTCTCTGAAGAACAAGATTCTCTTCCTGCTCCCAGCCGCTCTTTTCCTCAGTTTTTTCGCACCTTGGTCAATCACCCCACTGCTGATGGCAGGCGGTGCGTTTCTCTGTCTGGAGGGGTATCACAAGCTGATGGATTTCCTGAAACCGGGAAAGGCCGGGACCAAAAAAAGCACTGAGCCAACCGGACAGTCCATAGCGGAAATTGAGAAAGAAAGGGTAGCGGGCGCGATTCGAACGGATTTCATCCTGTCGGCGGAGATTATGGCCATCACGCTGGATTCGGTGGCAACGTCACCCATTTTGTTGCAGGGCGGGGTGCTGGCGGTCGTGGGAACTTTTATGACGTTTCTGGTCTACGGCGCGGTGGCGGTGATCGTGAAGGCGGATGATTTGGGCATGGCGCTGGCGCAGACAGCCAATCGCTTCGCTAAGGCGCTGGGCCGTGCGATCGTGGTCGGCATGCCGTTTTTCCTCAAAGCGCTGACCATCATAGGGATGGTGGCGATGCTCTGGGTGGGCGGTGGGATCTTGATCCATGGTTTACATGTGCTCGGGGTGCATGCCCCAGATGAGATGCTGCGGCACGCTTCCAAAACGCTGGCAGCATCGGTGCCCGCAATGGGTGGCTTGGTGAGTTGGTCGGTGGGAGCTGGCATCGCAGCTCTGTTCGGTGTGGTCATTGGCGCATTGGTGGATCCGCTTGTGCGGAATATCATCGCGCCGATCATGAAGCGCGTGAATCGTATGCGATCCTAACCAGTGTGGGTGATAAAAAGTGATGGTTTGATGGTTGAAACAACGGCCTGAGGCTAAAATCCCCAGCCGCGGCTCAATATGAAGGGACTTTGGGCCGACGGTCTACATGCTCACGGTTGCTGCAACGTCGCCTGCAGATGGATGAACTTCCGTCCTTCCGTCAACGGCACGCGGACGCGGTAGTGGTTCCGTCCGGAGTCAAGCGCGACAAATTCGGAGGTCGTGTTCGACCAAATCGCCAGGTTTTGGGAAACTCGCGGGGTGAGGATTAGATCGGTTTTAGAGACCTCGCGGCTGTATTCGAAGAACATCTCACTGACCTGCCGCTGGATGGAGATCGGATTGGGTGCCCTATCAGGCGTCATAGGCAATCCACCGAAAGCATACTCTTCCAGATTGCTACGCCCGTCACCATCGTAGTCGATGTCCGGGCCGGTGTGCATGGCGTTGCCAAGCAGGTCCTCGGGGAATTGACCGTTGAGCCACTGCGCGTATGGCGGGCCGGTGGCAAAGGCGGGACTGTATTGGATGTTGTCCAGCCATGCGGCATCGAGACCATCTTCGCCATTTCCATCCTTGATGTAGCGCCAGCGCAGCACGTGCGAACCGGCCGGAATATCCCGAGTGAGCGTAGCCCAGGGGATGTTGTTACCACCGCTGTTGCCGCTGATCTGGTCGCTGACCGTGTCGTCGATTTCAAAGCGGAAATAATCATAATTCGCTTCTGATGAAACCGTCCACGCGAAGCTCACCGTGCCCGGCCCCGTCACCGGCGTCTCGATGCTGCTGCTGCGGCCATCCGCAAGATAGATGGGACTGATCAGCGCGTCCACGTTGTCGATGGTGCGGCGGTCCTGCATGGTCCAGGTGCCAAGGCCGGGCATGCGCCAGCTCAGGTTCGCATTATCCAGCACCGTGCTGAGGAACATCTGTTCTCCATCCACCGCGACCTGATCGAGCCACAGCGTGTCAGAACCCGATGAATCGGCATAATCCTTCGTGTAGTTCCACCGCGCCGTGTGGATGCCCGGAGGCACGTGAAAACCGAGACGACGCCAAGCGTGTTCGCCGTCGCTAAACCACAGTTCCTCGCCATCGATGGAGAAGCGGAAGAAGTCATAACCCGACTCCGACGATAGCCGGAACCAGAACGAGATAAAGGCGGGTCCCGTCACCGTCGTTTCGATCCAGCTCTGCTGACTGTCGGAAATATTGCCGTTCTGCGCGGCATCAACGCCATCATGTGTATCTGTGGCGGGAGTGATCCACGGCACGTCGCCGCCGGTGGTGAAGATGAGCTGAGGTGCGTCGAGCGCCTGCGCCAAAGCAGACGCAGTGGCGCTGACGGTGATGACCAGCGTATCGGTGTCCGCTCCATCCGCATTCGTCGCGGAGATACTCGCATTGAAGGTGCCGATCACCGTCGGTGTGCCGCTGATGGCACCCGTTTGGGTGTTCACCGTGACCCCGGCTGGCAGGTTGCTCGCGGAGTAGCTTGTCGGGCTGTTCGTGGCGGTAATCTGGACGTTGAGAGGCACATTCACCACAGCTGCCACCGCAAGACTGCTGGTGATCACCGGCGGCGTCGGCAGGCGTGGTCCTACGGTCAGAACAAGCGTCGCCGTGCCCGTGCCGAGGCTGTTCGACGCGCCGATGGTAATATTGCTCACGCCTTGCGTCGCCGGCGTGCCGCTGATGAGGCCACTCGCACTCAAACTCAGCCCCGCAGGAAGTCCGCTGGCGGAAAATGACTGCGGATTCAGTGACGCCGCGATTTGATAACTGAAAGGGGACTCCGCGTTCGCACCCGCCACCAGCGGGCTAGTGATCGTCGGTGGCGCGCTTGGTGGTGTGATATTGGTGCCATGAAGAGTCAGCGCCACGCTGTTGAGTGTGCCCGCATTGCCGGCAATGGTGTCACTCACCTTTACGCTCCAGTTGCCGGAGGCGGCTTCGCCCCAGTGCCGCACGGTGGAAAAAGTCCAGTCGAGGTTCAGGTTGCCATCATTCGTGTGTGCGTTGAAAAGTTTGCTCACCGTGCCTGTCGGAGAGGTCAATGTGACGTTCAAATTTCCACGTAGGCCGTGAGTGGCGGTCACTTTCACCGTCGCATGCTCCACCCGCATGAGGACCGTGCTGGGTATGGTGAAGGTGCGTGTGATGCCCGTCGCGTTATTATCTGGGATCGCCACAGCAAGTCCGTTCTGAGCTTGGGATTGCGTCACCATCGGCCCCAGATTCGACCAAGTGTTCGCCAGTGTCACCGCGGCCTGCGCATTGATCAAACCGGCTCCGAAATCGTGATTGAAATGATAGCCCGCGCTGTTGTTCACCCAATCGGAGTGCGTGGGGTTGATTTTCGTCGCGCTGCGCAGAAGGATTTCCTTCACGTCGCGCCAGCCGAGAGTGGGCTTGCTTTGCAGCAGCAGTGCCACCACGCCGGCAGCCAGCGGCGTCGCGGAGGAGGTGCCGCCAAAGTCATGAATGTAGCTGCCGTTCGTCGAGGTCGTGGTGATGCCGCGGTGTCCGGAGGCCGTGTCATTGGACGGTGCGCACACCAGCACATTCGCCCCCGGCTCCGAGTAGCGGCTGCGGGCACCCGAACTATTAAGCGCGCCGACCGCGATGGTGTAGATCGAGTTTGCATAGCCGTCGTAGTTCGAGTTGTCCTGCGAGCTGCCGCCGTTTCCTCCGGCCCACAGCCAAATACTGCCCTTGCCACCGCGTCCCACAATCGCAGCGTTGGCAAAGGCCGCTTTTACGAGCGGTCCCGCATCGCGCAGGTCCGCGCCATCATCTGCAGGCCCCCACGAATTGCTATACAAGTGGATGATGTCGTTCTTCCAGGTCAAAGCCTCCGCTTCGTCCGCATCCGACACATTGCCTGCGATCAGTCGTAGCCCGACCAGTGTCGCTTGTGGAGCCGCGCCGCTCACGCCGCTGCCGTTGTTGCCACGCGCACCGGCCACACCGGCGCAGGCCGTGCCGTGCGTGTCGCTCGACGGATTGCCAGTTGGATCCTCCGGAGTCGCATCATTCCAGTCATGGTCGTTCGCAGTGTCTGCATTTGGCGAGATGTCCGGATGCGCAACCTCCAGCCCGTCATCCACGATTCCCATGCGGATGCCGGTGCCGAGATAACTGTCCCAAACCGACGTCACATTGACATCCACGCCCGCCACGCCGGGAGATTGACCCGTATTTCTCAAATGCCACTGATAACCTGGGTTCGCCGCGTTGTATGAGAAGAACGTGTCATTCGGCAGCAGCCTGCGTTTTTGGATACGCGCTAGCAGCGGCTCCGCGCTCACCACGCCCGGAAGCGCGCGGAGTTTATCCAGAACGAGCAGGGAGTCACCCGCGCCACGCAGTGTGAAGATCACATGATCCGGCGCATAGCTCGGCTTCTTCGTCACAACAGCCCCGATGGCTGCCTGCGCCGCTTTTTCATCAAACCCCGGCACAAACTTCACCAACACCTGCCGTGTCAAAACACGCCGCGTGGTTTCGCTTCTCGGCTTTCCGGTTTCATAGAGTATGATGTCCTGTTTATTGCCCGTCACCGCTTCAGCATCACGAGCCATCTGCCGCAGTTCGCCGAAGTTGTTGGCCTGCTTGGTCGCCTTCGTGGACTTCTCACCTGCAGCCGCTTTCTCAGCAAACTCATCCGTCGCGATTTCGAACCCGCGCTTCCTGCCGCCATCCTCGATATCAAACCGCGTGCGTGCCTCCGTTGGCGGCACCTTCTGCGCATGCAAGTCACCCGCGTGAATACAAAGCAGGCAACCGGCGATTAGGGTGAAAGATCGAAGGTTCATGAGGCACGTAGGTAAAGTAAGCCTATACAAAGTTCCAGACCTCTGAATGTCTGTTGGCGCTGGAAATCCTAGTATGCAAGTTTCTATTTGTTTGGACTATTTGGAACTGGCTTCCTGAAGCAAACGCAGGCGCTCGATGGCAGCACCGCCGCTGATCGCCTCGCGGGCGATGCCGATCGCGTCGCCCATGTGGTCGGCGAGGCCGGCGCAGGCGAGGGCGGCAGCGGCATTGAGGATGACCATGTCGCACTTCGGGCCGGTTTCCTTGCCGGAAAGGATGGCTTCGAGGATGGCGGCGTTGGTTTTCGCGTCGCCACCCTGGAGGTCTTCCAGACTTGCTTTCCGAAAACCGAAATCTTCAGGGTTGACCTCCTCGTCCTCGAGATCCTGATAGGCGCCGGACTTGCAGATCAGGGTGGAACCCATCAGCGAGACCTCATCCACCGCGCGAAGGTCGGGAGCCATGCCGCTGACGACCCACGCGCTCTCTCTACCGAGGCGTTGTAAAATTTTCGCGAAGGCGGGGCAGAGCGAGCGGTCAGAGACGCCAACAAGCTGGCACTCGGGGCGGGCGGGGTTGAGTAGGGGGCCGATCAGGTTGAAAATACTGCGGTGCCCTGCGGCAGCGAGCTGTTTCCGCACACCCACCACAGCCTTGAAAGCAGGATGATAATTTGGAGCGAAGAGGAAGCCGACACCCGCTTTTTCGAGGCAATGGCGGAAGCCCTCCGGCGGCAGATCGATGCGCACGCCGAGCGCTTCAAGCACATCCGCGCCGCCGCTTTTCGAGGTGATGCCGCGGTTGCCATGTTTCACGACCACTGCCCCGGCCGCCGCCGCAATGAACATCGCGGTGGTGGAGACGTTGAAAAGATCGAGCTGGTCGCCGCCAGTGCCACAGACATCCAGCGTGGGGCCTTCGAGTTCCATCGCGCCGATCATGGGATCTACCGCATGCTGAAGAAATGCCTCCACGAAGCCGGCGATCTCGGCGGGCGTCTCCCCTTTTTCCGAGAGAGCGAGCAGCAGGCGGCTTTTTTTTTCATCGGCGACGCCCGGATCAAGCAGCAGTTCGGCGGCGAATTCGATCTCGCGCGCGCCGAGTTCCTCGCCGTGCTCGAGGTGGGTGATAAGCAAGTCCATCTAAGTGGAAACTACAGCCCGTAAGTTTCAAAATTCAATAAAGAAAGAAATTTAACAGGGTTCGATACGCGAGCGAAGGCATCTTTGACCGAATCGATTAAGATACGCTTTCGAAGAGGGGAGTTCACCTGCGGTAGAGCTGTCATTTTCGCGCCCTCCGGCAGCGGTCCGAGCAATACCTGACCTCTTCCCACACCTTCTCCCACTTCTTTCGCCACGCGAAAAGCCGCCCGCATGCGGCACAAACTTTTTGCGGCAAGTCTGCTTTCTCCACTCGTTTCGGCATAGTGATAGCATCGCCCCATTTCGTCATCGCGCAAATCCCACGGATGTGTAAGTTGCAAGAAAAGAACCCGCACCGGCCTGTTCATGAGCGTTCTTATCGGCGTCCATCCTTTTGATGTTTTACTAGTTTACGGTACAAGCTCCCTCAGAAGAGCAGCAGTGACATCGCGGTGATCAGCGCGATGAAAACGAGATCCATGACGAAACCGACCCGGATCATCGAGCGCTGAGGGATCCTGCCCGTGGCGAAAACCATGGCGTTGGGAGGCGTGCCGACGGGAAGCATGAAACCGCACGAAGCGGCGATGGTAACGGGCAAAACCAGCTTCGCGGCATCGATATCAAACTCCAGCGCCATGGCCATGAAGATCGGCACGAGCAGGGCGGCGGTCGCGGTGTTGCTGGCAAGCTCAGACAGGAAGATCACGAATGCGACCACACCCATGATGATCGCCCACAGCGGCCATTCGCCCATCGCACCGCCGAGCAGGCGTGCCATGAAAAGGCTCGCGCCGGAAGAACCAAGGACTGCGCTTAGCGCTAGTCCGCCACCGAAAAGCAGGAGCACGCCCCAATCGGTGCCTTCCTCAATCTGCCGCCAACTGACCACCCGCGTCGCCGCTAACAACCCGATAGCGGCGAGCGCGACCCAGGTATCGATATCGGAAATCCCCAGTAGCTTCCCGAGCGGGGTGCCGAAAATCCAGCCAAGGGCGGCGGCCGCGAAAATCGCAAGTGTGATTTTCCGCTGTGGCGTAAAATCGAAACGCTCGGCCTTGACCTCAATCGCGCCGCCCTCATTGGACGGTTTCAGCAGGAAATGCAGCGTGGCGACCATCGCCGGAAGCAGGACAATCACGGCCGGAATCCCGAATTTCAGCCACTCGGAAAAGGAAACGCCGAGAGCTTTCGCAGCGATCCCGTTCGGCGGGCTGCCGACGAGAGTCCCGAGGCCGCCGATGCTCGCCGCGTAGGCGACACCGAGGAGCAGGAAATAGGTATTCTTTGGGGCGGCACCTTCCGTCCGGAACTGGCTGATGATACCGAGCGCGAGAGGGATCATCATCGCCGTCGTGGCGGTGTTGCTCACACACATCGAGAGCAATGCTGTGCCGCCAAAAAGGTAGAGGCAAACGGGAATGAATTTCCCTTTCCCTAACTGCGCCAGCTTCCCGGCCAGCCAACGGTCGATCCCCTGTGCGGAAAGCGCCGAAGCGAGCGCGAATCCGCCAAGGAATAGGAAAATGGGCGGTGCGGCGAAGGATGCCAGCGCGTCCTTCACGCCCGCCAGCCCCATCACCGCGGCGGCCACCGGCACGAGGAGCGCCGTGATAGCGAGCGGCAGCGCCTCGGTCATCCATAGAAATGCAATGCCCACAAACAGTGCCAGCCCGAGCCGCACCAACCTCGGATCCAGCCCTTCCAGCGCCTTCGCCTCCGGAGTCAGCGGCAGAAAAAGCGCGATAGCGAGCATAAGCGCGAGACCGATGACAACCTTCATTTCCACGATTCAAAACCGAAAAACCGCCCGCGAACATCAAATTTGACGCGTCTCCCGGTTTCCATCACGCTGGGGAACGATGAAAGGTAACCGCTTGTTCACTCTAGCCTGCTGCGGCCTCGGGCTGATGGCTTTTTCGCAGCTCCTGATCGCCGGCATGGCGCTGGCGGTACGCGTCGAGGAAGGGCGGCAGGTGAAAATCATCGAAAAGAAAGTGGAGAAGCTAGTGCCGATCCGGATCAGCGTGCCGATGCCCAACGATCTCTCCGCGAAACCGATGGCGAAGGCGGAGCCGGTATTGCCGCCCGTGCCCGAGCCGGAGCAACTCGTCACGCCAGCCATCGCGGATCCCCGCTCGGAGCTACTTGTTACCGAAGCGCGAAAGGCACGGATCGCGGGCGACATGGGTGCCGCGATCGTGAAGCTAGAAGAGGCGCTTGGGGAATCCCCGGGCGATCCCACTGTGCTCTACGAACTCGGCATGGTCCACGAAATGATGGGCGTCTATGAAAAGGCGGCGGATTATTACGAGCAGGTATTCCAGCTCGGCGTTTCCAGTGCGGGAAACCTTTACGAGGCAGCCGCCGCGAAATTGCGCGACGGCTTCGAGCAACCCGGTGACATGCGCGGCAAACTCGCGCTCGGCCGCGTGCGTATTTTCAACGACGCGAAGGCGGCGGGTGGGCAGCGGGTGGTGCTGACCGTTCCCGTCCAGAAAGCGCCTGGCCAGGAAATCGAAACGCCCGAATTACAGATGGAAGTGCTTTTTTTCAACAAAACCGATAAAGGCAGGATCGTCCCGCTTGCGAGTGAAGAGGAAGCATGGGCGCAGCACTCGTGGGTTACCATGCCCTTCGATTGGGCGGCGGGGGAAGAATCCCTACGCGTGAATTACCGGATTCCACTGCGCGACGAGCAGACGGCGCAC
This sequence comes from Prosthecobacter debontii, assembly GCA_945869855.1. GTDB lineage: Bacteria > Verrucomicrobiota > Verrucomicrobiia > Verrucomicrobiales > Akkermansiaceae > Luteolibacter. Next base: position 39,129 of record CAMBQC010000004.1, on the reverse strand, counting down.
CTCTTCGGCGATCTCAGCTACTACGGCCAGGTCGTAACGCTTAGGTATAAAGGCGAGGTGCTCGATGTGCAGGCATGGCCGCGCGACCTAGCGGCGAGGATCGGTCAAGCGGCACCCGCCGGAGAGCAGCCGGGCGATTTCCCCGAGTTTCTGGACCAAGATATCCTCCCGCCAAATTTCGATCCTGACATTCCGCTTCTTAATCCTCTGCCGGGCGATTGAAATACAACCCACAAAAACCCAGTATGAACAACGTGCACGAAGAAGTGGGTGAAGCGGAAAAAAAGTTCGGTGATTATCTGCCGCAGGAGTGTCTTGCAGAAACCGAGACGACTAGGACATGGCTGGCCAAGCAGGTTTCCGTGGGGCGGATGGTACTCGTGGAGGAACTCAAAGAGGGGGTGGAAAGCGAGGAGTTTATCGCGAATGTCCGCGCCAAGGCCGGGGTAGAACATCCTCTTGTCGGCGCGATCTATGAGGCCACGATGGAAAACGGGATCTGCCATTATGCGTATGAACTGCTTCCCGGAGAAACCCTCTCCGACCGTGCGAGGCATGGCGAAAAGATCAAGGCGCAGCGTCTCGTACACATCCTTCGGCGAGTCGCGGAGGCGAACATTTATTACGAATCCCACGGCAACGCCACCGCGCCGCTGGGGCCGGATGCGATTCACGTGGACAAGCACGGGGTCATCCGCCTCAAGAACTTGGTCATAGCAGGCGAGCGTTTGCCAGATCACTCGCTACGTGATGTTCACAAGCTGGGTGAAGTGCTGGAATTGAATCTCGACCAACACCATCCGGGAGTGACGCGCTGCCTTACTCTGCTCTCCTGGATGCGCGGCGAAGATATCACCCAGCCTTTGAAATGGTCGCAGATCCGCGGTTACTGCGAACAGATCGAACAGCAACTAGCAACCCCCTCGCAGGTGGTAGCCCCGCCGACCGCCGCGATCCGTCCCGTGAAAAAAAACAACTTCGTATGGGTCGTCGCCGTTCTGCCCGTGGCTGTCATCGCAGTTGTTTTTCTATCTCTATCTAAAAACAAGAAACAGCAACCCTCGGGGGCCCCGTTGCCCGGCTGGGTCAAAATTAAAGCCGGCGATTATGATACGCCGGACGGCTTGCGGGTTAGTATACCGGATTTCACCATCGCCGCCTGCGAAGTCACAATCGGCGATTATGCGGATTTCCTCGAAACCCTGAACATCCTCGCCAAAGAAGGAGGTCAAACTACCTTCGATCACCCTGACCAGCCAGAAACGAAGATCGATCACATGCCGGACGACTGGGAAAAACTTTACCTCACCGCGAAAGAGGGCGGGATGTGGGGAGATCGCGAAATCAACATCCACTCGCCGGTGGTGGGCGTCGATTGGTGGGACGCTTTCGCCTACGCGAAATGGAAGAAGTCCTACCTGCCGACACAGGAGCATTGGCTCGGTGCCCTGATGACCGGCTCGAAGGTTCCTTCGCAAATCCCCGTTAGCGACATGCTGCCGGTGAACAAGGAAACGGAAGACCGCACTTCAAACGGCCTGCTGGGCATGGCCGGTTCCGTTTCCGAATGGACTGGAGAACCGCGCACTAGCCCATCGAATCCACTTGGAGAACCGCTGTGGGTGATCATCGGTGGATCCTACCTGAACCCCGGCAAGGGCGCACTCAGCCGGGAGTGGGTCGCCGACCGCATGACCCGCCGCCCGGATCTCGGGTTCCGCATCGGCAAGGGTGCCGGGAAGAACTAGGTTCGCATGAGGAAACACTCGCCGTCGAGCTTCGCGCCATCGGGCAGCGCGTGGCCGCCGGGGAAAAGTTTCCCGTCTGCGATGTGCCAACCGGGGAGGAGCTTGCCCCATGAGTCCGGCTTGTGTCCGGTCTGGAACTCACAGCGCGCATCGGACATGGGCGGATCAATCAAGGATATCGCAACGACCAGCCCGTTCACCGCGAGGCAGGGCAGATGAATCACGCCCTCCATTCCGAACGGAACGAATACGTTCGCGCCGAAATCAAAAAAACGTATCGGCTCGCCGGGATTTTCCGAAGCCGTCATCCGCCTGCGCAAATTTTCCCCGCCGATCCATACGCTGCCCGCACCACGGACAAAATCCTGTAGGACAATCACTTTCCCCTTCGCCTGCCGCGCGAACTCCATGAGCACTTCGAGCAGGCCATCCGGCACATCCCCCTCCAGCACATGCAACGTCCCTCCGCGTGGCAACGCGTCGAGCTGAGTGAGCTGGTGGCCGTTGAGCTTCGCGGACTTGGTGTTGTGCGGAAACCTCGCGACCACTGCCTCGGACGAGGCTTTTAGCAAGGCGTCGCGCATGATTTCCCGATCAGGTTTTCCAGTGATTTCCTCACCGATCGCAATGGACAATCCATACGGCACACGGTGCGGGATTTTCCGGAAAAAACGGCCACGCTCAAAAGAGAAAATGGAGCCCCACAAGCCATCGACCCATAGCGGCAGGATCGGGCATTTCACCTTTCTCGCGATCAGCTCGAAGCCGCGCTCCAGCTTGCACAGGCCGCCGGTGCGGGTGAGCTGACCTTCGGGGAAAAGCACGACGACGTGCCCGCTTTCGAGCGCTGCAATGGTCTTACGAATCGCCTCCAGCGGCTGCTCCCGGCGGATCGGCACCGCATCGAACAGTTTCACGGAAAAACGGATCACCTTGCTGGCCATAAAGGTGTCGTCCATCACGAAGCGCAGCGGCCTGTCGCTCGCGGCGGAGAGGAAAAACGCGTCGGCGAAGGTGATGTGGTTCGGCAACAACAGGACGCCACCGGTTTTCGGGATACGCTCGGCTCCGGAAACCTTGATCCGGTAGAGCGTTTTCACCGCCGCGAGGCATACCAGCCTGATGAAATCAGCCGGCAGGATGCGGAGGATATACCACGTCATCACCCCGCAGGTAAGGCCGATCACGAGCATCTGCATTTTGAATCCCTCCAGCGCAGTGAAGCCCATCCATACCGACAGTAGATGAAGCCCCTCGATCAAAGCCACTGCGATGATCCCCGCGAAACAGTCCTGTAGGTTCACCGCCGATTGCAGCTCGCCGCGCTTGTCCGCCGGGTAACGATCCTGCATCCAGGCGTTGAGCGGAGCGAGAAATAGCGCCGCGAAAAACGCCACCAGCCCCAGGCCGATGAGGAACGGCAAGCCAGGCGGCGGCAGAAAGGCCAGAGTCAGCGCACACACCGTCATTGCGATCCCCGCAAGTGGCACCCAGCCCAGCTCGATCCGTTTCCTCAGCAGAAAGGATGCGAACCCGAAGCCCACCGCCATCCCCAGCGAGGCGGCCGCCATGAACATCGAGGACATCGTCCCGAAACCCACGCCGCCTGCGGTCAGCGAACCCGCTACTTTCACCGACCACAGGTTGATGAACGCCGCAAAACCCCAGAAATACGCCACGCCAAAGGAAGCCCGCCGAAGCCCGAGATCCCGCCACAACTCGTTGAGATCCTTGAAATGACTGACGAGGTGTTTACAGGAAAGCTTCGCGCCGCCCTGCGCCGGCACCTTCGGAATCGAGAGCGCTAGCCCCACCGCCGGCACCGAACAACAAGCCAGCAGCACCAAGGGAAACAGCGCCGCCTCCCACCCTTTTTCTGGAATCGAACCGAGCGATTCGTAACGCATGTCATACCACCAGCCCGCCACGATCTGCCCCGCCATGATCGCAAGCATCGCGAGCATCTGCTGCACTCCCGCCGCGAAGCCGAGATGCTTCGAGCCGACCAGTTCCTTGTTGATCCCAATCTTCGCCGGACTGAAAAACGCCGATTGCACGGCCAGAAGGAAAAACCCCAACAGCGCGAGCGGCATGCTTTTCAAAAACACGGCCGCACAGATCAGCGCGAGGATTAGCACCTGCGCGATCGCCGCTCCTAGCATCACAGTCCGTTTGGAGAAGCGGTCGCTCATCCACCCCGCCAGCGGCGCGAAGAGAACGAAAGGCAGCGCGATCATAATCCCCGCCGCAGACTCCACGGCGTAACCCACCGCACCGCCCAACGGGATCAGGATAAACTGCGCCGCCTTGTCGTTAAACGCGTTCTGCGTCTGCTGCACGATCATGCTCCAGTAGCCGAGCCATTGCCGCTTCGTCGGCTCGTCTATGGGTTGCGGATCGCTCATTTTAACAAAGAGAATCCAACCGCAGATGAACGCAGATGGACGTCAAGTGGAAGAGATCCACGGGAGCTTTTACCGAATGCCCCTGGCTGATTAAAGAGATTGGGTCGCTCCATCGGATATCTGCGTCCATCTGCGTCCATCTGTGGTTCCATTTTTCTTCCTTTTAAATGTTCGCTCCGAGGCAATCGAGCCGCTGGTTCATTTCCAAGGCAGGATTTAACTCCTTCGCCTCGCCCACCACCACAGCCGGGACTCCCGCCACGGTGGTGTGCGGCGGCACGTCGTTGAGCACCACGCTGCCCGCGCCCACCTTCGCGTGTGCCCCGATCTCTACGCGCCCGAGAATTTTCGCGCCCGCGCCGATCAACACACCCGAGCGGATGATTGGGTGGCGGTCTCCGGTCGTCTTGCCCGTGCCGCCCAGCGTCACCTCGTGAAGGATCGAGACATCGTCCTCGATGATCGCCGTCTCACCGACGACAAAGGAAGTCGCGTGGTCGAGCAGGATGCCGCAGCCGATGCGCGCCGCCGGATGGATGTCCGTGGAGAAAACCTCGGAGGAAATGCTCTGCAGATAAAGCGCCAGCCAGCGCCGCCCGTCACGCCACAGCTTGTGGCTGATGCGGTAGGTGCCCAGCGCCATAAAGCCCTTGAAAAACAACAGCGGCTCTAACGGGGAAAAGCACGCCGGATCCCGCTCGAACATCGCCAGCAGATCCCGCCCGCAAGAATGGGCGATGCGCTCATCGCCGGAAAGGATCTCCACGAAAAGCGGCTCCAGCATCCCGCGCGGCATATCCTCCCGCGCCAGCCTCCGCCCCAGCCTTGCCGCCAGAGCCTCCGCGAAACTTCCCCGGGAAAGAACCACATCGTTTACCAAATGCCGCAGCTCCGGCTCCTCCGCACACAGCCGCTCCGCCTCCGAACGCAGCTTCGCCCAGAGGTTTTCCAAATTCGCGGCTTCCCCACGGCAAAGCTTTGTCCCACCGTGGCGGCGATCTTCGGTTGCCGTCTCTTCTGCCTGATCGGTATTTTTCGTATCACTCATGAAAATTTCCCAGAAATTGGAATACGCCTGCCGCGCCCTTGCACAGCTCGCAAAGACCTATGACGGCAAGAGTCTTACCCGCCTTGACGAACTTGCGCAACGGGAAGCTGTCTCCGCCAACTTTTTGGTCCAGATCCTCAACGACCTCCGCCGCGCCGGGATCATCGACTCCCGCCGCGGCGCCCACGGCGGCTATCTCCTCTCCCGCCCCGCCGAGCGCATCACCCTCCGCCAGATCGTCGATGCCGTGGAGCCCTCCCAGCTCCAAAACACTGCCCTTACCGAAGGCGAATCCGGCACCGCGGTCCGCCGCGCCTGGCAAACCGTCTCCTCCAAACTCGCCAACGACCTCGACAACATCAGCCTCAGCTCCATGGCCAACCCGCCCTCCGATCCAATGTTCTATATCTGATGAAACCCTGTCCGGATAATGAAGGGCTCCTTTCCAGATTTTACAGCGTTTCCTGGAAATGCGGGTCTCTAAGATACCAATCGACCGAACCTGGCCTCCGTCACCACGATCAATCCGGACGGTTCTCATTACACCCTGCATCCGGCGGATCCGAGCCGGCGCCGGATACGTGAATCACTCATCCCCGCGGCGTAGCTGGAAGGGTGCTGAGGTGGTGATGGCGTGGATTAACTCGATGAGCTTGCCATCGTTTTTCTCCATGTGGGCGGCGAGCTGCTCGATGGTGGTGGAGTCGTAATACTCCACGCCGCGCCCGATCGCGTAGGTGAGGAGTTTCTCGGAAACGGTGCGGTAGAAATCCGGCTTACGTTTTTCGGCGAGGATGGCTTTGAGCGCAGCCACATCTGTAAATGCCTCACCGGTGACCAGCTCGCCGGCGGTATCGATAGGCTTGCCAGACTCGGTTTTACGGAAACGGCCAAGGGCATCGAAGTTTTCCAAACCGAGCCCGATGGGGTCCATGCGTGCGTGGCAGCCGCGGCAATCAGGATTCTTGCGATGGATCTCCATCATCTCGCGCATGGTTGGGTTCGCCCCTTCCTTGGCCGCCTCCGTGAGCTCCGGCACGTTAGGTGGCGCCGGTGGGGGCGGCGTTCCCAGCAGGTTTTCCAAGACATAGAGGCCGCGTTTCACCGGAGAGGTGCGGGTGGGGTTGGAGCTTACGATGAGGAATGTGCCTTGGGTCAGAAGGCCGCCGCGCTCCGGGTGCTCGGTGAGATCGACAGGGCGGAAATCTTCCCCCTTCACGCCGCCCACACCATAGAAAGCGGCGAGGCGCTCGTTGAGGAAAGAGTAGCGGGCGGAAATAAGTTCCTCGGCCGGCCGGCCTTCGCGGAGAATGTATCCGAAGAGCGCATAGGTTTCCTCGCGCATGTCGTCGCGGAGCCGTGGATCGAAAATCTCCGCCGCCTCGCGGTTGTCCGCGACCCCGAGAATGGTCGGCGCGGAGATGGGTGCGGTGGCGATATCACGTGCCTGCAACCATTGGCCGACGAAGTTTTCCGTAAGCCTACGCGAGCGCGGATCGGCAAGCATGCGCTCCACTTGTTGGCGGAGGTTGGTGCGGAGTTTTTTGTTGTACGCCAAAGATAGTAGTTCGTCGTCGGGGACGGATGCCCACAGGAAAAAGGACAGGCGCGAGGCGAGGGCGTATTCGTCGAGCGGGACGATTTTTGCCGGGTTGTTCGGCTCCGGCTGGATCTCGGCACGGAACAGGAAACGCGGCGAGGCGAGGCAGGCGGCGATGGCCTGTTTGATGCCGTCTTGGAAGGTTTTTCCGGGTAGCTTGTCGATCTCGTTCACGATCGCCACAAGGCGGGTGATGTCGCTCTCGACAACCGGTCTCCGGAAAGCCCGGGAAACGAACGAGCGCATGATCTTGCGCGCATAGGCGTTGGCGGCCTCGGGATCTTCCGGAGCCGGACCATCCACGAAGATCATGCGGTGGCCTTTCGAAAACTCCCTCTGCGTACCGTCGAGCGGCCCCCGGACAATGAGACGCTGGAGCCGGAGGAAAAGCGCCTCCTCACCTGCCGTGGGTGATTTTTCCGGTTTCAGCGTCACCTTGATGGTTCGCTCGCCCTTCTCCATTTTCACGTCGGCGGCGAGGTCAATGCTGCGGCGCTGATCCCAGCCGAGCGCGGCTTCCGCGAGCTTTTTTCCTTCGGCTGAAATTTCCAGAAAGGCCTCGGCGGTGGTTGCTTCGGTCGCTCCCTGGATCGCATATTGGAGGGTGAGCTGGTATGTCCCGTCCCACTTTACCGGCACGTTCACGGTGAAATTCGCCCTTTCGGAAAAAGGGATCCAGGTCGGCGGGACGGAGGGATTTTTGAAATTTCCGGCGGGAAACTCGACCCGCGGAACCTGCGCGGAGGCGTCGTCGGGCAGCGCGAGGTTTACCACCTCCTCGGCGGACGTGAGGTATTTCTCCATTAGCAGCGGGGAGATGGAAAGCACGTCGCCGATGTTGTCGAAGCCGTATCCGGTATCGTCCGGCGGGAAGGCCTCGGCGGTGTCGTATTCGATGCCGAGCAGGTCGAAGACGGCGTTTGCGTATTCATTGCGGTTGAGGCGGCGGATAGTGACGCGCCCGGGATCCGGCTTTTGGGGATCGAGCTTGAACACCTTGGACTCGATCCATGCGAGCAGCTTCTTGGTTTCCTCCACGCTCGGCTGCGCCTCATCGGACGGCGGCATGATCTGTGAGCGGAGATTTCTCCAGACAGGCATCCAGTGCTCGCGGTCGCCGAGGTGGGCGGAGAGATCCTTGAATGTGTCCATCCGGAAATCTCCCTCCCGCGATCCGTCGCCGTGGCAGTCGAAGCAATACTCGACGAGCAACGGCTCGATCTCCGACTTGTAGGCTTCATCTGCGATGGCCGTTTTCGCACCAAGCATCATGATCGGGAGGATGTGGCGAGCATGCATGATATCGTGATACGGTGACACAAGTTGCCTCCTTACGCCTGCGTGGCAATTCCGGAAAGCTGGACATTCCCCGTTCAATCCCCAAATTCCCCCGCGTGCGCTTAGATGATTGGACGGAATGGCGGGGCGAGATTGAGGCGACCCTGATGTTCGTCGTGCGCGGCAGCGAGATTCTTCTCATCGAGAAAAAGCGCGGCCATGGCGCGGGCAAGGTGAACGGCCCCGGCGGCAAGATCGATCCCGGCGAGACTCCCCTCGAATGCGCCGTTCGCGAAACCGAGGAGGAGCTGCTCGTTTCTGTGAGCGATGCGCGCAAGGTCGGCGAGCTGTGGTTCCGCATGTCGGATTGCCCGGACATTTTCTGCCATGTGTTCCTTGGCTCCGAGTTCAGCGGCACGCCCACGGAAACGGACGAGGCCGTGCCGCTCTGGTCGCCGCTCGACGCCATCCCGTACGGCCGCATGTGGGAGGACGACCGCCATTGGCTGCCCCTCGTCCTTGAAGGCCGGAGCATCTGCGGAAAATTCGTTTTCGAGGGCGAAACGATGGTTTGGAAAGAAATCACCGACGTGGCATTCTGCGAACGCGTGAATGCGTTCGACGAACGATACGAGTCGTAGTAGAACTCGGCGAACAACATGAAAATCCAAACCATCATCTTTTTTTTCGTTACCGCTACCTTGGCGCTATCGCAACAGCTTGAGCGCGTTTGGACAGATGAGCAGGGACGCAAGATCAAAGCCTCACTGGTGAAGGTAGAGAACGAGTACGCCATGCTGCTGATGCCTGACGGGAGAAAAATTCCTTATCTCATCGCAAAACTCTCTAGGAACGACCAAGCATTTATCGAGAAGTTCCTGCTTGAGCGCGAAAAGGTGAAAGAAGGAGAGGGTGATAAGCCTGCTGATAACTTCGATGCTCCGTGGCCTGACCGGATTTCCTACGACGGCGATCCAGAGATCCAAACAGTAAAGGAGGATGCGGATGCGAAGACGTTCATTTATGAATCTACCAACTACCGCTACCACTGTGATGTGAGGCTCTCGAATTCCGTGGTCAAGGGCTTCGCCGTAATGTTTGAAGCCACCCACCAATTCGTGCGCGCATTACCTCTCGCCATCAGCGGTGGGGTGAAACAAGAGGGGAAATACCAAATTCTCCTGTTTGAAACGGAACAGTCCTACCACTCCGCTGGCGGCCCGCCTGGTTCCGCCGGGGTTTTCATCGGAGGGAAGAATATCGTCATGGTTCCTCTCACCAGCCTCGGCGTGAGACCTGTCGGTAGCGGATACATGCTTGATCGAGATAAATCAAACAAGACCCTGCCGCACGAACTCGTCCACCAGCTCACTCCGGACAATTACTACGCCCACGGCTCTATGGGCTGGTTCACCGAGGGCTTGGCCGAGTACGTCGCCGTCACCCCATACAGCTATGGCAACTTCAACGTGAAGACGAATTTCAAACCTATTGTAGAATATGTCACCTCATATGGGAAAAAGGGCGATGGAGGACGTGCGATTGGCAAAGACATCAAGCTAGGCAGCCTCAGAAACTGGATGCTTCAACCCTACGCATCGTTCACCTCAAACTCACAGGTCAACTACGGCTGCGGCCTACTGATCACGAACTACTTCTTCCACATGGATCGCAATGAAGATGCTGCCCGCATCAAGAATTTCCTCAAGGCGCTTCACGAAGGTAAGGATGGCGACGATGCACTAAACGTTTTGTTGGATGGCCAGACATGGGAACAGCTTGAGGAGGAAATCGCCAAGGCCTACTCACGCAAGGGAGTTGATTTCACTTTTTCCAAATGATGGGAACTACGGGAAATATCGTAGAAAAAGCCCTCCCCGCCCTCCCCGGTCAATCCGCGGAAGTGCTCTCAGCATGGCTGTCCGCACAGGGCGAACCGGCTTTTCGCGCGAAGCAGATCCTTGATTGGGTCTGGAAAAAAAAGGCATCCTCCTTCGCGGACATGACGAATCTCCCCGCCGCGCTGCGCGAAAAGCTCGCCGACGCCTTCCGCCTCAGCGCACTCACCCACGCACAGACCCAGGGTAGCGCCGACACCACGCGGAAGTTTCTCTTCCGCCTCCACGACGGCCGCTACATCGAGTCCGTACTCATCCCCGCGAACCCCGCCCTCTACGGTGAGAAATCCGACCGCCGCACGCTCTGCGTTTCCTCGCAGGTTGGGTGCGCGTATGGTTGCAAGTTCTGCGCCTCCGGCCTCGCCGGCTACACGCGGAATCTTGACGCCGCCGAGATTGCCGGGCAAGTGCTCGCCGCCGAGCAGATTTCCGGTGAGCGCGTGGACAATCTGGTCTTCATGGGCATGGGCGAGCCCATGGCGAACTTTGACCAGCTCATGGCCGCCATCGCCCTGATCACCGGCCCGGAAACCCTCCACCTCGGTGCCCGCCACCTCACCATCTCCACCTCAGGCCTTGCCCCGCAGATCAGAAAACTCGCGGATCATCCCCAGCAGATCCGCCTCGCCATTTCCTTTCACGGCGCCACCGACGAAGTCCGCGATCGCATCATGCCGGTGAACAGGAAGTATCCTGTCGCCACCCTCATGGACGCCCTCGCCCATTGGAACTCCACGAAAAAGCAGAAGCTCACCCTCGAATACATCCTCATCAAAGGTGTCAACGATTCCCTGGAGCAGGCCGCCATCCTTGCCCGCCACGCCCGCCATGTTTCCGCCAAGGTAAACCTCATTCCCTACAACACCGTCGAGGGTCTCGAATGGGAGCGCCCCGCCCTTTCCCACTGCCGCGCCTTCCAGGATGTCTTGAAAAACGCCGACGTCACCGCCACCCTCCGCATCGAGAAGGGTCACGATATCGACGCCGCCTGCGGCCAGCTTCGACTGAAACAGGAGACAGCCGAGGGGATTGTGTAAAAATCCAAAGCGCGGGAAGGTCTTAGGTTTGGTTCGTGCCGTTGTCGCGGGTGATTCGCTGTAGCGCCTAGCGTGAACCCTGCGGAACGGCCTGACAGTGCCCCGCGCTAATGGCGCCCATGGTTGATTCGAATTTCCGAGCCGTCGGCAAAGCCCTGAATGACTAGGTTTCCCTCCCCTGCAAATGTCATGGTCAGCCCGCCGGTCTCCGTTTGGTCGATCACACGCATCCCTTTCTTCTCCCACGATTTTTTCTGGAACTCGCGTTGGCGGTCCATTTCGGAACCCGCGGAACTAGCCATGATGATCGCCTGCGGTTTCACGGCGCTGAGAAAGGCATCGGTAAGGCTCAGGTCGTTCTCATGGAGCCCGGCTACGATCACATCCGCCGCGAGATCGGTTCCCGATTCGAGAAGCGCCTCCTCACTCAGTCTGCCCGCGTCTCCGGTAAAAAGGATTTTCCAGCCCTTCCTGTGCAGCCGCAATACCATCGCGCGGTCATCGGCGAGCGATCCGAGATTACCATCCTTCGCCGAGAGCAAAACCTCGCCCCAAGCTCCACCCCCGAAATCGAGGCGATCCCCTTTTCCGGGAGTGTAAACACGGACGTCCTTCGCATGGAAATCCTTCCATTGCGCCGCGACCGTGCCCTGCGATGGCACCATCCCGCTGGCGACCTGCCGCAACGGGAACATTTCCAAAAGCAACTCGGGTGGCGAGGCATGTCCCGCATCGGCGTGGGTAAGGATCACGGAATCGGGACGCATCCCCAGCCGCATCAGCGAGGGGCCGACCTGGCTCTCCAGCGAGAATTTCCCGCCGGTGTCGAGCAGGATGGCATTGCCAGCACCCGAGGTGAAACACGTGGCGGCGGCACCGTAGCCGAGATCGTAGATGATGAGCGTGTCTTTTTTCGTAGTCACGACAGAACCTGACCCGCCTGGTATCCGTGCGAAAAATCCTGCCGTTCCCGCGCAGGCATTGGCGAGGTGAGCGTTGGTCCGGTTAAGGAAAATGGCCGCGCTTTCTGAAAAAGGACGCAGCACGCAGGAAATCAGGGCGAGGCCAAGCAGCGCGTAAACAATGGGCACGAGCGCCACGGTCGCGAAAACCGAGATCGGCGATACCATGCCGAAATGGAAAGCCGTCAGCGGAGCGGAACCCACCGAGGCCGCCGTGGAAACGGCAAACGACTCCGCGAGATTTTTTCGGAAGCCGAGCCATTTTGCCCGCCAGAAGCCGATCTCACTGGTCGGTAGAAAAAGCTCATCCGCCGCGATCCAAGTGAGACCGCGACGCGCCAGCGCCGTCCCAAGCCCGATGGCCGCGACGACGCCGTAGGAAAGCTGCACGCCGGGCATGCGGATTATACGATGGTCCCACAGCAGGGAAACGATGAGCACCGCGCCGAGGGAGTTGAGCAGATCCGTCCTGCGGCGGAATGCGAAACCGCCGAGAAACACCGCGCCCATCCATGCCGAGCGCACGGCGGCAGGGCCGTTTCCCGCCAGCCACGAATAGCCGAACATCGCGGCGATGATCACCGGGATCGCCGCCCGCCGCGGGACGCCCGCCCATTTCAGCGCAAACCAGATCATGCTCCCCAGCATCATCACGTGCATGCCGCTGACGGAAAATACATGCAGCGTGCCGCTCTCACGGAAGTCCCGCACCAAGCCCAGCGAATCCTTCGCCTTCTCCCCGATCACCACTGCCAAGATCACCTTCGCCGCGAGACTTTCCCTGTCCAAGCCCACCGTGATGCTCTCGCGGAAACTCTTCTTGATGCCCGCCGCCCATGAACTCACCGGCCCGATCCATTGTTCCGAGCGCATCCCGTTCGCCCGGAAAACCGCTACCACCCCCTCGTTCCGCAAATTCTCCACGCGATCCGGCACACCAGGATTTCTCTCCCCGCCGAGGTCTTCGAAAACCCCGCTCGCCCTCAGCTCGGTCCCGACAGGCGGGGGCTCGCCCGTGCCGATCCAGCGCACTTTCCTGCCGCCATACTTATCGCCATGCAGCCGCGCGACCGCACTCCATTTCCCCTCCTCGCCGGTGCCATCCTCGGCCAGGCGCGCCTCCGCCTCCGCCAGGCCGATTTTTGAAAACCGCGCCTCATCCGCCTCCTGCCGCGCGTCGCGGAACCGACCGCCGCCCCACACGATGGCAGTGAGGAAGAAAGCGATAAATCCCGTTTTCCACCCTCCGAAGCGCACCACTATCGCCGCGAAAACAAGCCCGCCAAGCCACAGAAAACCCGGCGAAAAGTGATCGAGCGCCATGAGTGCCACCAGCCCGGCAGCCAGCGCGAAGAGCGGCCGTTTCGCCCACAACCGCATGACGAATTTCGACATCGCCTTCTAGGCCATGCCCCATTCGTGGAGCTTGGTTCGCGCATTGGCCGAGTGGCGGGTTTCCGGAAACAGCTCCATCACCTGCTCGAAAATCGCGACCGCTGCCTTACGATCATCGGCGTCCTCATCGTAAATTTCCGCAATCCGGAACATCAAGAAGGCGGCATTGTCTTCCTCCCACTCCTGGCCTTCGAGCGCCTCGCGGAGGGTGCTGATCGCAGCCAGCGGATCCTCCAACTGGTTTTTCTGGATTTTCGCGATCTCGAGATATGACATGCGGTTGAGCGGCTCCTTTTGCGCCCCCATCCTGAAGGCCTCGATCGCGCCCTCCCAGTCGCCCTGCGCCATCAGCACGCGGGCCTGATGAAATACGTCCCTCTCCACCTCCTCGCCGCTGTCATAAATCGCGTGCGTCATTTTATCGGCAAGGAGAGGCAGCACCGTGGTCACGAAAACGATGCCGATCAGGCCCGCGCTTAGGAAAGTCAGCAGGATACCATTGAAGATGCGCGCCCCCTCTTTGCCACTCATCTCGGATTTGAGTTTCGGCGTCCGTTCCTCGGGATCATTATCCTCGAGCAGTGCGATTTGTTTCTCCATGTCCCGCACTTCATCCCCGGATCGATTAAACATATACCAGCTTCCGGCCACCAGTAACGCCAGGATTGCGGTGCCTATGTATTTGGCCATAAGCGTCCAGTTTCAACATCCCGGAGCGGGGGAAAAGGAAAATTTCACTGCGGCAGATGATCCCCGCAATACTCCTCGCCGTCCGCTGCCATGCGGAACTCCAGCTCGGGATCGGAAACCTCGGTCCGCCCGCAGGTTTTGCAACGGTGGAAGGCCTCGCCATCATCAAGTTTGTATTTATCGAATTTCCGTTTCCTCGCCACGGAGTTCACGGCGCGCGCCTGCCCGCGAAGCGCCGGGATACCCGCCCACAGCAGATAGTTCCCGAATCCCAGCAGCAGGAAGCCGAAGTAGATGGGATTGAAGATCACCCCGAAAACCAGAAAGCCACCGCCGAGGAACGCCAGCCACCTCACTTGCACCGGGATGATCAGGAACATCATAAACTCATGCCTCGGGAACAGGGTGGCGAAGGCGAAAAACGCCGAGGTATAGACGAAGAAGCCACTCCCCGCCATCGGTTCAGCGTAGAGGAAATTCGCGAGGATCAGCCCGACGAACGCGGTGTAATGGAACAGGCTGGTGCGGAACACCCCCCACGCACCTTCCAGCGAGTCGTTCATCATGAACGCGATCATCACCATGAAAAACAGGAACAGCGCGCCGAACGCTCCCAGCCCGCCCGAGCCGCTATCGGCGACAAGGAAGGTGAAGACCCGCCACACCTCGCCGTCCATGATCTTTGCGCGGTTGAAATCCAGGATCTCGCCGATGCCGGGATTCACGATCTGCAGGAGATAAACCAGCACGTGAAACAGCGCGTAATATTTCAACAACCCGGGGAACGACAGCCACCCGAATTTCCTCTCCCACTTGTCCAGAAAAAGCATCGCGGGAAACCTTCCCCAGCCGCGCCCGGTTGACAAGCACCACCGTCGGCGGCAGTGTTCGCCTGTGTCCGAAACCGTCCTCCACTCGCCGCTCGAAGCCGCCCACCTCGCCCTTGGCGCGAAGCTCATCCCCTTCGGCGGCTGGGCGATGCCGGTGCAATATTCCTCCATCCTCACCGAGCACGCCGCCGTCCGCGAAAAGGCCGGGGTGTTCGACATCTCCCACATGGGCCAAGTCTTCGTGACCGGCGCGGATCACGTCGCGTCGCTAGACACCCTGCTCACCAACAACCTTTCCCAGCTCCCCCCCGGCCAAGGCCAATACACAATCATGCTCAACGAAAGCGGCGGCGTGATCGACGACCTCATCGCCTACCGGATCTCGGAAACGGAAACTCTCCTCGTAATCAATGCGTCAATGATCGCCGAGGATGTCGCATGGATGGACAAACACCTCGCCCCCGGCTGTAACCTCCGCAACGAATCCGATGCTTGGGCCGGCCTCGCCATTCAAGGGCCGGACGCTGCCGCGATCTTCGCGAAACTTTTCCCCGCCGAATCCCTCCCGCCCCGCAATGGCATTTCGAAAACCGCATCCGGGGAAATCGTCTGCCGCACCGGCTACACCGGCGAGGACGGCTACGAATTCTTCTGCCCCGCCGCCGAGGGCTCCGCCTGGTTCACGAAATTCATCGAAGCCGGAGCCACCCCATGCGGCCTCGGCGCGCGCGACACCCTGCGCCTTGAGATGTGCTTCCCCCTCAACGGCAACGACCTCTCCCCCGCCCGCTCGCCCATCGAGGCCGGCCTCGGTTTCTTCTGCGATCTCACAAAACCTCATTTCATCGGCCGCGAAACCCTCGTCTCCCAAAAAGCAAATGGCCCGGAAGTGAAGCTCACCGCCATCGAGCTCACCGAGAAAGGCCCACCGCCGCGCCCGCATTACCCCGTCCTTTCCGCCGACGGCGAAACGCTCGGCGAGCTCTCCAGCGGCGTCCTCTCACCCACCCTCGGCATCGGTATCGCCATGGCATATCTCCCCGCCGCCTTCACCAAGCCCGCCACACCCCTCCTCATCGATATCCGCGGCCGCCAATTCAAGGCCGTCTCGGTGAAAAAGCCCTTCCTAAAAATACCGAAATAAGCCACAACACACCCACATGAGCGCCACACAAATCCCCGCTGATCTCCTTTTCCAATCCTCCCACGAATGGGCCCGCGTCGAGGGCGACACCGCCACCGTCGGCATCTCCGACCATGCGCAATCCGAATTGACGGATGTCGTATACGTCGAGCTGCCCCAGCTAGGCAAAACCGTCGATTCCGGTGATCCCACCGCCGTCGTCGAGTCCGTGAAAGCCGCCTCCGACATCTACGCCCCCATTTCCGGTGAGGTCATCGAGGTGAACCCCGCCGTCGAGGCGGATCCCTCGCTCGTCAACACCGACCCCTATGGCGCCGGCTGGATTTTCAAGCTCAAGGTCAGCAAGCCCGATCAACTCTCCGGTCTCCTCACCCCGCAAGCCTATGGCGAACTGATCGGGTGATCCTGGGGGCGCTCTTCGGGAGCCTAGACCGTTTGCCTTAAGTCTGTGCTTTAAATCCGAAAGATACCGTATCTGTCTTTTCCTGGCGACGGTATCCACAGGATACATTGGCTATCGCCCTAGCTTTTCCAGTTCAGCGCCCCTTTTTTGAGTGCGTAAATGTAGGCGATTGCAAGAATCCCGGCGAAACCAGCCATGCTTGCCAACGCAGTCGGGCCGTGATGCGCGGCGAGATCCCGGAACTGCACGGCCCACGGATACATGAAGACGACCTCGATATCGAAGATCACGAACAGCATTGCGACCATATAGAATTTCACGGAAAAACGAGGCGCGCCGTCTCCGATCGGAACCATGCCGCATTCGTAGGCGCTGTCTTTGGTAGCGTTACGGTGAGCCGAGCGCCCGAAGATTACGCTCAGCGCGAGCGTTGTCGCCGCAAAGCCGATGGCGATGATCACCTGAAAGAGGACGGGGAGATAATTTTCGGGCATGGTTTTGAAGTTGTCGGCGCGATTCGTAGGGCTTGGCGCGCGCCTTGGGTAGAAAAAAACCCGCACCGGTTTTTGCGGCGCGGGTTTTTGTCGGAAGCGGTTATTGGGGATCAGGCCTCAGCCGCTGCGGCAGCGTCTTGGGCAGCTGCATAGGCGCTGGAAGCTTCGTGAACGCGGGCTGTGCCCTTGTATTCCTTACCGAGCTTTTCGACGAGGCCCCGGTTGACCAAATTCTGCAGCTTCTCGTAGGAACGGAGGCGGAGCATTTCCTCACCGCCGCTCACTGCGTTGCGCAGTTTCAGATTTTCGAATACTCTCTCGAAGAGATCGTTGAAACCGAACACTTTCTTTTCGGAAAGGACGTTGCAGAGTTCATCGGTAACGTGGTCTGGAAGTCTCCGGGAAAACCGGGTCTTTTTAGTGGTAGTTGGCATAACAAGCGAAACCTAGCAGCTTTGGTGACGAAAGCGACTCAAATTTTCGAAAGGATACTTGGCTATATCCTTGATATCTGGAAAACTAAAAATTATATAAATCTAAGGTAGTTTCCACTCTGCTGTCTTGCTTTTTAAAGAGAATTCCCCTCCCGCCTCACAAACCCGCCCCGCAGAAAGATGCGAGCCATCCCACTCCACCCATCCGGCGGGGCCGGGGACGACGAAAGAGCCGGTATTGATCACGGTTTTGCCCCTCGCCTTGCGGATGCTCTGGCAATGAAAATGGCCGCAGACTAGGATCTCCGCGCGAGGAAGGTAGATTTCGCAGAAACGCGCCCCGTTGCCTCCTTGGCGAAGCCATGCGGAGACCATGTGGAGGGCGCGTTGAGGGGGGAAAGCGGCATCAACGGCCCTTGCCAGTAGGCTGCGTCCGTGCGGTGGATGCGTCGTCGCCATGCGCCGTGCGATGGCGCGGGCGAGTGCGAGGCGGCTGGCGATGTCCGTGGCGGCATCCGGGAAGCGGCTCCAGAGTTCATCGATCACTTCTGGATTTGTAAGCATCTCACGTTTCCAGGGTGCGCCGCTGCGCAACAGCGCATCGCCGTGGGTGATGACGATCCTGCCCTCCGCGAGTTCCATGAAGCCGCTGCCCTCCCAGCCGGGATCGTGGTTTCCCGGGAGAAAGATCGCGCCGCGGTCTTCATCCGCGAGGAAGCGGCGGATCTGGCCGAGCATTTCCGCGGATCTCTCCTGCCATGGTGGCGAGAGCTCCTCCCAAGTGTCGCCATTGAAAAGCACCGTGCCCGCGCCCTGAAACAAGGGCCACAACTTTTCCACATCGCCGATCCGCGATGCGCGGTGACCGAGGTGAAGGTCGGAAAAGATCCTGACGGGAAGTTTCATGATTTCGCCATCTTGCGTCTCAAGCCGAAGGCGACCGCTGCCGCACCGCCTCGAAAAGGCACACGCCGGTGGCGACGGAGACGTTGAGGCATTCCACTTTTCCGGCCATCGGCAGCTTGGCGAGGAAATCACAGTTTTCCTCGGTGAGGCGGCGCATGCCTTTTTCCTCCGCGCCGAGCACCAGCGCGAGCGGGCCGCGCAGGTCGAGTTCGTAGAGTGTTTTCTCCGCGCGGTCAGAGGTTCCCACGAACCACACCCCGGCTTCCTTGAGCTGTTCCATCGTCCTCGCGAGGTTGGTCACCTGCACGAAAGGCACATGATCCGCCGCGCCTACGGACACGCGCCGCACTGTTTCCGTGATTCCCACCGCCTTGTCCTTCGGCGCGATCACGGCATGCACGCCCGCGCCGTCCGCCGTCCGCAGGATCGCCCCGAGGTTATGCGGGTCCTGCACGCAATCGAGGATCAGCAGGAAAGGGATTTCCGTTTCCGCCACCAGCCGCAATAGATCGTGCTCATCGAGCGCCGGCGCGAGCGTCTCCTCCACAGGCTTCACATGGCGGTTCTCCCGCGCCTGCCTTGTCTTGTCCCCATGGCTTCTCTCGCCGAAGTTTTTCCGCTTCACGAACCGAGAGGAAACGTTTTGAGCGCGGAGTTCAATGGCGAACATCAGGCGGCGGGCGGGCGACCGGGAGCTTGGTCTTCAGGAGCGCTTGTTGGGGTCGTAGAAAATGCGCACGTCTGCCTCTTTCGTCCCGAGGAGCTGCTGGGCGCGGCGGAGGGCGGCACGGGTGGAGATGTTCGGGTTCGAGGGCATGGTCAGGAAAATGTTGCTCTCGCCCTCGGTCCGGTCGGCCCCTTGCTGGAGGGTTTCCAAAATCCCCGAACGTTTGAGCACCTTGTAAACGTCCTTGGTGGCTCCAGAGATGAGCAGGTGGAGGCCTTTGCGGCGCATGAACTCAGCCAGTTCCTCCAGGGCGAACACGCTGGTCGCGTCGAGGTGGCGGGCGTTCTTCAGGCGCAGGATGATCACCTTGATCGCGGGATCCGCCACGATGCGTTGGATCTGCGTCCGGAACAGCTCCGAGGCGCCAAAAAATAGGTCGCCCTCGACGTGCACGATCGAGATCGCGGGGATGGGGCGAGCGCGTTTACCCTCCCTTTCGCGCAGCTCACCGGTCTCATTGAACTCGTATTCCGTCAGGTAGGGCTTGCTGGCTTTCCTGAGAAAAAGGGTGATGGAAATGGCGACGCCGATGAAGATCGCGACGTGCAGCGGGGCGAGCAGGGTGGCGAGAAAAGTGATCACAATCACCAACGCGTCATCACCCGTGGAGCGCAGGCAGATGCGGATCTGGCGGATGTTGAAAAGTGAGAACGAGATCGCGATGACCAGCACCGCGAGTGCCGCCTTGGGGATGTGGTCGATGAGGTTGATCCCCGTTTCCCCGGACCAGGCGATGAGGATGACGAGGATCAGTGTGAAAATGCCGGTAAAGACGGGAGCCGCCTTGGTGGCCGCTCCGGATTGGACATTCAGCATCGAGCGCGTGAGCGAACCGGACGCCGGCATCCCGCCGGCGAGGGCCGAGCCGAGGTTCGCATAGCCGATGGAGAGCATGTCCTGGTTCGGGTCGAGCCGGTCGCCGGTTTGTGAGGCGATCGACTTCGCCATCAGGGTGTTTTCCAGCGAGGCGAGGAAAGCGATGGCTAGCGCGAGCCCCAGCAGCGTGGAGATGTCGTTAAAAATCCCCTCGCGCACCAAATGGGGCCAGGCCGGCATCAGCTCCGCGAAGCCGAAGGTGGTAAACGTCGCCTCCCCGGCGAAGGGGCCGACGTCGAAATGGATCAGCGGGCCGAAAAGCGCGGAGCCTAGGACGAGCGCGATGGAGAAAGCGGGCCACGATTTTTTCCATTTCCGGAAAGCCAGATAGATGAGGAGCGTGACCGCGCCGATGGTGAGCGGCACCCAATCCGTGCGCGGCAGGGAGATGATAAGCTCCCAAACGAGGCCGAAAAATGTCGCGGTTTTCTCGGAGTCCACGTAGGCGTCGAGGCCGAGCAACGGCTTGAGCTGGTTGCCGATGATGAGCACCGCCGCACCCGCCATGTAGCCGACGAGCACGCTGCGAGAAACGTATTGGAGCAGGTCCGCGACCTTGAGTGTCGCGCCGATCACCGAGCAGATCGCGATAAGCAGAACCAGCAGCGGCAGCAGCTCGGGGATGCGGGATTGCATCGCCGGGTTCACCGAAAAGAAGCTGAATAGCATGAAGGCCGTGGCGTTCGTCGGGCCGGGGACATTGAAGCGCGAGCTGGCGAAAAACGGCGCGATCATCGCGGCCACGGCCGCGCTCACCAGCCCATAGACCACGTCCAGGCCGGCGATGGCCGCGTAGGCGATGGCCTGCGGCAGGGCCAGCAGCGTGACGTTTCCGGCCGCCCGGATGTCAGCGGCGAACTTGTCGCGGGAATAGACATTGACCGGTCCCGCCCGGGGCAGGAAATCAATCTGCCCCGTGGCGAAATACCCCCGAAGCTGGCGGGAGGCTTTTTTGATGAATTGCCAGGAAATCATAAGACTCCCTCAAGATTACCTTAACCGCGCCCTCCTGAACAGGTGTAAGCCGAGCAGGCCGCACAAAACATTCGGCGCCCACAGCGCGAGGGTGGTGGCGGTATCGCTTTCGAAGCCCTCGGCGGCCATCATGAAAAGGTAGTAGAGCATCCCGATCCCGAGGCTGATAACGAGCCCGCCTGAGGTGTCCTTGCGCCGGGCTTTCATGCCCAGCGGAACGGCCACGCAGGCGAAAGAAAGGCAGGCCAGCGACAAGCTGTAGCGCTTGGTGATTTCCGCACCGAGCTCGACCCGCTTCTTTTCCGGGAGATCCGGATTCTCCGCGATGTAGCGGCGGATCTCCGGGTTTGTCATCGCTGAAGAACGCACCTTGCGGTATTGCACGGCGCCGAAATCGAAGAGCCAAGGCTCGGCCTCCCGCGCGAACGCGAATTCGGACATGCCATCCTCCCCTTTCGCCTCGATGAACGCGTCGGTGAGTTTCAGCCGCAATTCCTTTTTATCCTCATCCACGACCAGCGACACCTCGCCGGCATGGACGTAGGCTTCGGCGCGCGCCGCCACCCCGTTGTCGCCGTTGGAAACCTGGTAAAGGTGAAAGCCTTGCAGCGAATCACCCACGCGTTTCTCGACGAAGACCTTCTGGTTCTTGAAGCGGGACTGCACAAGACCCGGATTGAGGAGGGAACGCGGGTCGCGCTTCACCTGCTCGTAAAGCATTTCCGTGAGCGAGGCCTTGGCATGCGGGACAACGTTCACATTGACCCAGGCGCAAAGCCCCGAAAGCAGCGCGGCGATCAGGAATACCGGTAGCGCGAGCCGCACGAGGCTGATCCCCGCGACACGGAAAGCGTTGATCTCGTTTTCTCCCGAGAGCCTGCCGAACACGAGGATCACGGCGGAAAGGAAGCCCCATGGGATTGTAAACATCAGCGAGAACGGCACCAAGTTGAGGATAAAGCCGAAAACCAGGCCGGGGGGCGCGTGTTGCTCAACGAGCAGAGGGCGCACCTGCTTGAAGAGGTTCCCCATCACCAGCACGAGGCTGAGCACCACGATCGCATACAAAGTCCCCACAAGGACTTGCTTGGCGATGTAGCGGTCGGCGAGGCGCATAGCAGAGCCTCACGACCCGCCTTCGAAGTTGCAAGTGGCAAGATGGCGGTTTCGACGAAGTTTGGGGTTTGCCGAAAGCTGTTTCCGCGTAGCCTGCGCCCATGCAGGCGGTGCTCATTATCGAAACCTCCACCGAGGCGGCCTCGGTCGCGCTCGCTGTGGATGGCGAGATCGTCGCGGAAAAAAGCTTCTTGAGCGACCGCCGGCACAATGCGCTGCTCTTCGCGCCGCTGGCGGAGATCGTAAGGATCCACGGCGGGAAATCCTTCGACGCCGTCCTGGTGGGCAGCGGGCCGGGCAGTTACAGCGGCACCCGGGTGGGCGTAGCGGCGGCGCAGGGAGCCGCTCTCGTGGCGGGCTGCAAAGCGGTGGCCATACCCTCCATCCTCGCCGTGCCCGCGGCACTTTCCGGCGGCAAATGCCTCGCGGTGGGAGACGCGCGGCGCGGCTCTTTCTGGCTTGCGGACATTGACCAAGGCCGGCTGTCCGGCGGGCTCACTTTGACAGATGCGTCCGGCCTGGACTCCGCCCTTCGTCTCGCGGGTGAGGCGGCGGTTCGCGTTTCCTCGTCGGATCGATTCATGGACCGCGAGATCCCGTTCGCCCTGCCAAACGCGGTCGGACTGTGGCAGGCGTGGCACAATGCCACGCCGCAGGATCGCGGCATCTGGGCCGGGCGTATCCCGCAACCGATCTATCTCGCCCAGCCGCACATCACCGCTTCCAAGAAGGCAACCTACGGGCGGCAATGAGGCAACACGAACCTCGCAGCCTATCCAGACTCTTCCTTGAAGTTTAGGGTTTAAAATTTAGGGTTTTCCTCATGCGCTGCTTTTACTCCGAGTCCCTAGAGCTTGACCTGCCGAGCGGACACCCGTTTCCGATGGAGAAATTCCGTGTTTCCAAGGAGATGCTGCTGCTAGGCGGCATCCTTAGGCCAGAAGAGATCATCGAGGTGAAGGCGGTGGATTTCCACCACATCCTGCGCGTCCACGACCGGGCTTACATCGAGAAAGTCCAGTCGAACCTCCTTGGTCGCAAGGAGCAGATCCTGCTCGGGCTGCCCGCCTCGCCCAACCTTTTCGCCCGTTCCGCCACCGAGGTGGAGGCCACGCGGCTCGCTTGCAGCGCCGCTCTCACCGATGGCGTGGGCGTCTGCCTCGCGGGCGGCACCCACCACGCCTTCCGCGGCCACGGCGAGGGCTATTGCGTTTTCAACGACGTTGCTATCGCCATCCGGGATCTCCAGGATAAGCGCCCGGGCATCAAAGTCATGGTCGTCGATACCGACGCGCACCAAGGCAACGGCACCGCCTCCCTCCTTGGCGATGATCCACGCGTTTTCACTTACTCCATCCACGTCGGGCGGAACTATCCCACGAAAAAAGTCGCCTCCACCCTAGATGTGGAAACCGTCCGCTACGTGGAGGGCGAGATGTATCTGCAGGAGCTTTTCCGGACGCTGGCGGACTCGCTCGACAAGTTCTCGCCGGATCTCGTCATCTGGATCTCCGGCGCGGACAACCACCGCAACGACCGCTTCGGCCAGATGCACCTTTCCCTCAATGACATTCAGCGCCGCGACGAGGTGCTGCTGCGCGCCATGATCAAGAACCGCATCCCCGTCGCCATCCTCTACGGCGGCGGCTACAACCGGCAACCCGAGTTCACCGCCAAACTCCACCGCAACACCATCGCCACCGCGAAACGCCTCGCCGCAGAATACCGCGGACTGTGAAAGCGAGCTTGGAGGTATTCGACTTTTGGCGGATGGCCTAGGGTAATACGCCCACGATCTTCTCCGCCAGCCACTCCTCATTTTCCCATGGGACGCGATGGCCCGCATCGGGGGCGATGGCGAGAGTGAACTGATCCGATAGCCCCGCCGCCGCCTCGGCGATCGCGCGGAATTTCGCATCGTTTTCCCCGGCGATCCAAAGTGTGGGAATCCTGATTTCCTGCAGCCTTTCCCACAGCGGCTGCTGGCTTCCTACCGACCAATCGACAAAGCTACGCGCGATCTCGCGGCGGCGCTGCACGAGCTTTCCATCCTCGCGGCTGTCGCGCATCGCTCTGCCGAGGAGGGGCTGGGCGTTCCATTTTTCGATGAAGTCCTGCCACGGGAGGGTCAGCGCTTGCGTAGCCCAAACGGTGTCCGCGACACGCCGCGCCGCTGCTTCGTTGGGATCGCGGCTTCCGGGGTTTGCGGAAATGATCACCGCCGCGTCCCACGGGCCACCCTCTAGCAGGGCATGCAGCGCGAGCCGCCCGCCCATCGAGTAGCCGATGAGGATGCGCCGCGCCGCTCTGGTGATCTCGCCTTCGGCATCCGCGTTGAGCCGCTTGCCGAAATCTGGCATGGTTACGCTCTCGCATTCCAGGAAGCGCCAGAGATCCACGGCGCGGGTGGAAATGCCCTTCGTGGCAAGTGCCTGCGCCAGCCCGCGCCAATCCGCTACTGCGCCGACCGCTCCATGCAGACACCAGCAATCCACCGGGGCAAGACTCACATCCCTGACTTTCGCGGCGGCTTGGAGACGCTCGTCGGTTTGCTTGTTGGTGTGTATCACCGTTTCTCCTGCGCCTCCTGGGGTTCGTCGGTGTTCTGGGTGTGCTCCTCAGTGGCGGATCGCCTCACGCCCGGACATTCTTTCCACGGCTTTTTTTCCCCCATGGCGTACGGCTATCAGAGGAAGCCGGAAGTGTCAACCGCCCGAGGGGCGAGGGAAGCGGCGGGCGGCTTTCTTTCCCGGATTCGCGGTTGAACCGAGGCGGGGCAGGGTTCAGATTGCGCGGCGATGTGGATTTCCAAACATGACTTCGAAGACATCCGTTACGAGACGACGGAGGATGGCGCGATCGCCAAGATCACGATCAACCGACCCGAGGTGCGCAACGCCTTCCGGCCGCTGACGGTGACGGAAATGCTGCGCGCCTTCGACATGGCGCACGAGGATCCGCAGTGCGGCGTCATCATTTTAACCGGCGAGGGCGATCTCGCCTTCTGCTCCGGCGGCGACCAGAAAGTCCGCGGCCATGCCGGATACGTCGGCGGCGACGGCGTGCCGCGTCTCAACGTTCTCGATCTCCAGAAGAAGATCCGCTCCCTGCCGAAGCCGGTTGTTGCCATGGTCGCGGGCTACGCGATCGGCGGCGGGCACGTGCTCCACGTCGTCTGCGATCTTTCCATCGCGGCGGACAACGCGCGCTTTGGCCAGACCGGCCCGAAAGTCGGCAGCTTCGATGGCGGCCTTGGCTCCAGTTACCTTGCCCGCATCGTCGGCCAGAAAAAGGCGCGGGAAATCTGGTATCTCTGCCGCCAGTATGACGCGCAGCAGGCGCTCGACATGGGCTTGGTGAATACCGTCGTGCCCCTTGCCGAACTGGAAACGGAGACGATCAAGTGGTGCCGGGAAATGCTTGCCCACTCCCCGCTCGCCCTGCGCTGCCTCAAGTCCGCCCTCAACGCGGATTGCGACGGACAGATGGGGCTGCTCGATCTCGCGGGCAACGCCACCCTGCTCTACTACATGTCCGAGGAGGGTCGCGAAGGCAAAGAGGCGTTTCTCGAAAAACGCGCGCCGGATTTCTCGAAGTTTCCGAGGGTGCCGTAATTGGTTGATAAGGATTTTTCTTTCAACGCATTCAGAGGAGGTGAGAAAATTTCCTTTCATCATGGCGACGTGGTGCTTCCCTGCGTCCCATGCATGGGGCACTGATTTTTGATCTGGATGGCACGCTGGTGGAGTCGCTGCCAGGCATCGCCGCCTCGCTGAACCGTGCGCTTGCGCGGCACGGCTTGCCAGGACACGGAGATGCGGCGGTGCGGGGTTTCATCGGCGATGGAGCCCGCCTGCTCGTTACCCGCGCGATGGCTCCCAACGTGGCGGAGCCGCAGCTTGAAAGCGTGTTGCGGAGTTTTGGAGAGGATTATGCCGCCTCATGGCAAAACGGCACAGCGCCTTACCCCGGCATCACCTCCCTGCTTGCCGACCTCCGGGCACGCGGCGTGGCTCTCGCCGTGCTTTCTAACAAACCCGACGCATTTACTACGGAGATTGTCGCGAAACTTTTTCCCGAAGGCACCTTCACCGCCGTGCTTGGACACCGCGAAGGCATGCCTCACAAGCCCGCTCCGGCGGGCGCCTTGGAAACCGCCGCCGTCCTCGGGTTCGCCCCGGCAAACTGTATCCTGATCGGCGACTCCACCATGGATCTCGATACCGCCCGCAATGCCGGCATGGCATCCATCGTCGTCACGTGGGGCTACCATGACCGCGAACGCCTGCTCGGCGCGGATAGGCTGGTGGAAAACGTGGAGGAACTCGCAGCGCTGCTCGGCGATTTTTCCCGAAGCCATCGGACGCGTGGCGGGAAATCCTCACCCACAGGCTTTCCAAACGGCTAGACTGTTTGCCAAAAGTGCTTTCGTTTTCGAGAACGGAAATTTAAACCACGGAGGGCAGGGAGTTCTCAGAGCTAAGATGCTGTTATGAATTTTTACGAACGGACTTTTGGCAAATGGTCTAATCACTTTCCGCCACGTTCCTGACGCACAAACAACCCAGGCAGGAAGCCGTCGAAAGATGATCTCGAAATATCGCACCGGGTTGACGGGTTTGACGCGCCAAAATTGAAACTTGGTCACCCGCCGCGGGACGCTAGTCTGCGGGCATGTTCCTCGGCGCCATCGAAACGCATTTCAAGAGTCTGGATTGGGTCGTGGTGATCGGCTACATGCTGCTAACCACCTGGATCGGGCACGCGCTGAGCGGCAAGAACGCGACGATCCGTGACTTTTTCCTCGGCGGGCGTTCGCTGCCATGGTGGGCGGTGAGCGGCTCAATGATCGCCACGGAAATCAGCGCGCTGACTTTCATCGGCGTCCCGGGGGGCGTCTACGCGCTCAAGGGCGACTGGACTTACCTGCAATGGGGGATCGGCTCGATCATCGCGCGCTTCGCGGTCAGCTGGTGGTTAGTGCCGCTGTATTTCAGGGAGGAAATCTATAGCCCTTACGACTTTATGGGCGCGCGGCTCGGCGAGGGCGTGAAGCGCATGGTGACCGGGCTCTTCTCTCTGGGCGCGATCCTCGGGCAGAGCGTGCGGGTGCTGGTGACGGCGCTGATCCTGGAAACGGTGACGGGGCTTCCTACCAATACCTGCATCCTCGCCATCGGTGCCTTCGCGGTGGTGTGGACGCTGCTCGGCGGCATGCGCACGGTCATCTGGACGGATGTGATCCAATTCGGGATCTTCATGTTCGGCGGGTTACTCGCGTTCGGCTGGCTCGTGGGACATCTCGGCATCGATACGATCTGGCAGATCAACAGCGCGGCCGGACCGGACGGAGACATCGACAAGCTCAGGGTGTTCGATTTCACCTTCCCATGGGACAGCCCGCTGCTGCATTATACCTTCTGGGTGGGTGTCATCGCGATGCCGTTCCAGAATTTTGCGGCGTTCGGCACCGATCAACTCAACGCCCAACGGATCTTTTGTTGCGGCTCCGAGAAGGACGCGAAAAAAGCGATGATCTGGAGCAGCCTTTCCCTGCTCACCACGCTGCTGATGCTCGCCGTCGGATCGGGGCTTTTCGCTTGGTATGCGGTGAAAGGACTCACTCCCGACGAGGCCGCGAAATTCGCCGAAAACCCGAACTTCGTTTTCCCAGTATGGATCACCACCGTCCTACCA
The DNA here is from genome assembly GCA_945869855.1 of Prosthecobacter debontii. Classification (GTDB taxonomy): domain Bacteria; phylum Verrucomicrobiota; class Verrucomicrobiia; order Verrucomicrobiales; family Akkermansiaceae; genus Luteolibacter. The sequence goes on along the minus strand of CAMBQC010000004.1, from coordinate 11,466 downwards.
CCGGGCCTAACAGGGCTGGTCCTCGCCGGAGCTTTCGCGGCCGCAATCTCCAGCCTCGATTCCGTGCTCGCCGCGCTTTCGCAGACTTCGCTCTCCGCGATCTACGGTCGCGAGAAACTGGAGAAAGAGGCGGACGGGAAACGCATGGTCTTCCGCTCCAGGATGGCGGTGGTGATCTGGGCGGTGATTCTTTCCGGAGTCGCCATCCTGCTGGCAGGAGGCTACGCGCAGAGCGACAACAAGAACCTCATCGACCTCGCCTTCGGCATGGTTGCCTACACCTACGGCCCGCTGTTAGGCGTGCTGCTCGCAGCGATCTTACCCGGCCGGAGGAACATTTACGGACTCTACGCGGGCGTTGCCATTTCCATCATCATCGTCGCGTGGATCCGTCCTGAACTCGGCCAAATACTCACAGCTATGAAGCTCACGGGACTTGCGGATATCCTCGCCGACATCCGCCCGGAAATCGCTTTCCCTTGGTTTTATCCAATTAACGGAGCCATCACTTTCCTCGGGGCATGCCTGCCTTTCGGTGGGAAACTGAGCACTACTGCGAAGTGACGGGAACGCCACATTCCTACCCGCTTATTTTTAAGGGCTAATACGGGTAACACCTGATAGACACGGGAACTGCTTCGGAAAACCGAATCAAAGTTGCGGTCAAGTTTTAAAAAAAATATCCCGTGGAACGCTTGTGGAATGCGGCTGAAAAGTCACATCTGTTAGATGCGTGCTAATAAAAATTCCGGCGTGTGCAATCAGTGTTCATTTTCACGCACCGTTCGTTTAATACGCCCATGAGGGGAGCCGAGACAGAATTTTTTAAAAGACATGAAACAACCATCGATGGAATTCGGGGAGAGCGTCCCCGTTGCAGTAGAGCAGCAAGAACTAGGGGACGGCTCGATCCATGATGAGAGTGATTGGGGGAAAATCGCGGAGACCCTGCGCAAGTCCATCGGTGGTGATGCGTTCCAAAGATGGTTCGGAGCCGCTACCTGGGGTGGAGCCTCCAATGGCCAGGGAGCTGTGATCGTTCCCGGCGAAATCCACCAAGTCTGGATCGAGACGAACTACCTACCCGAGCTTCTCTACGCAGCTAGCCAATCCACCGAGGGGCTGCACAAGATCAACATCTTGGTCGCCGAAAACTCCGGGACGGGCGAAGCATCCATCGACGATTTTTCCGCCGCCGCACCGCAAGTCCGCAAGGAAATGCCCGGCGAGATGCTCGACAAGCGCGCCGCCGCCGCTGGACTCAATCCCGGTTACACATTCGAAAATTTCGTAGTCGGTGGCAACAGCCAGTTCGCCCACGCTGCGTGCGAGGCGGTGGCGACGAAACGCAGCGTCGGCTATAATCCGCTTTTCATCCACGGAGGTTCCGGCCTCGGGAAAACCCACCTCATGCACGCCATCGGCCGCGAGATTTTGCGCCGCCGCCCTGACTGCCGCGTGATCTACCTCACCTGCGAGAAATTCACCAACGAGTTCATTGAGGCGATCCGCAAAGGGGAGATCGAAAAGTTCCGCCGCCGCTACCGCAGCTCCGACGTGCTGCTGATAGACGACGTCCAGTTCCTCGCCGGCAAGGAGCGCTCGCAGGAGGAGTTTTTCCACACCTTCAACACCCTCCTCGACGGCCGCAACCAGGTCGTCCTCACCAGCGACCGCCCCGCCTGCGAGATCAAGAGCATCGAGCCGCGCCTCATCTCCCGCTTCGAGTGTGGCCTCGCCGTCGAGCTGCAGCCGCCGCAGATCGAGACCCGCATCGCCATCCTCCGGAAAAAAACGGCGGAGTGGAAAGTCTCCATCGACGAATCCGTGTTGCTATTCCTCGCCGAGAAAATCCGCTCGAATGTTCGGCGTCTCGAGGGCGCGCTCGTCCGCGTGGCCACCTTCGCCTCGCTCGCCGGTGAGAGTGTGTCCGTGCAGAAGGTCGAGCACCTTCTGCGGGATTTCATCCAGGAAGAGGCCAGCCGCCAGGTGACCATCGATGCCATCCAGCGCGCCGTCGCGGAAACCTTTGACTTGCGCCTCGCCGACATGATCTCGCGCCGCCGCCCGGCCAGCATCGCCTTTCCCCGCCAGATCGCCATGTATCTGAGCCGCAGCCTCACCCACAACTCCCTCGTCGAGATCGGCGAGTCCTTCGGCGGGCGCGACCACGGCACGGTGATCCACGCCTGCAAGAAGGTCGTCTCGGAGTTGGAAAAGCAACCCGGCCTGCGGGAAAGGATCGAGCGGATCGAACAGCAGTTACGGCGCTAGCAAGTAAACATCCTAAAAACTTGACACCCCACCGATTTCCGCCAATTTCCCCCCCCGCGCGTTGGAACGTGTGGCAACTACCAAACTCCCATGAAAAAGGAACTTCATCCCCAATACAATCCCGTCGTCTTCGTTGACATGACCACGGGCGCGCGCTTCGTCACGAAATCGACCAAGTCCTCTGAGAAAAAGGAAGTCATCGACGGCGTCGAGCATTCCATCATCTCCGCCGGCATCACGTCGGATTCTCACCCGTTCTTCACCGGACAGAAACAGTTCGTCGATACCGAAGGCCGCATCGACAAGTTCCAAAAGCGTTTCGGAGCGGTCCGCCGCGTCGGCAAGCCCAAGGTCGGATAAGCCACCGAACGGAAATGTTCCGTTCCTCTCAAAAAACGGCGTCCCGCAATGGGTCGCCGTTTTTTTGTATCAAGCCGTAGTCTATGCCGGCATTTCGGCGGTAAAAGTCACATTGCGGTAAATTTCGGACAGCGGCACCGTGCAGTCCACTGATTCCAGCTTGAGTTCCGCGCCGGGGCCAGTGAGGAGTTGATAGATCCAGCGATCCCCCTCCTTCCGGTAAATCTCCACCGCCGCCTCTCCCTGCGAAACCAACACATACTCCCGCAAACTAGGCAAGGTCTGGTAATGAAAGAACTTTTTCCCGCGGTCATAAGATTCCGTGCTGGCGGAGAGGATCTCGATCACAAACTGGGGGTTCTTATAGGTGTCCTTGCGCTCGTCGTGGAAATCGAACCCGCCGCACAACCCTGATAGATCCGGGTAAAAATAGGCATCCGCTTCCACAACCTGAACCCTCATGTCCGAACCCAAAATCTGGCAAGGGCGATCCAACATCTGGTTGCCGATCGCCCGGTTGAGGTTACTTGAAATGGTGTTATGCTCCAGCGAAGCACCCGACATCGCATAAATTTCCCCGCGCAGATACTCGCTTTTGAAATCGGCCTCCCGCTCCCATGCGAGGTATTGCTCACCGGTTGGAAATCGTTTTTCACCAGCTGACATGCGGAACAGGTATCCCCGACCGCCACCGGAAACAACCCCGGAATCCGTTTCTTCATTGAAGTTTGGGGTTTAAAATTTGAAGTTTCGCCCGTGCTCGCCAAACGAATCATCCCCTGCCTTGATGTCACCAACGGTCGTGTCGTCAAAGGCGTCAATTTCGTGGATCTCATCGACGCGGGAGATCCCGTCGAGTGCGCCGTCGCTTACAACGAGCAACAAGCGGACGAACTCGTTTTCCTAGACATCACCGCCTCGTCCGACGCCCGCGAGACAATGGTCGATGTCGTCCGGCGCACGGCGGAAAAATGTTTCATCCCGCTCACCGTCGGCGGTGGCATCCGCTCGGTGGAAAACATGCACACCATGCTCCAAGCGGGCGCAGATAAGGTCGGGATCAACACCTCGGCAGTCAACAACCCGGGTCTCGTGGATGCGGGCGCGAAGGCTTTCGGCAGCCAGTGCATCGTCGTCGCCATCGATGCAAAACGTGAGGCTCCCGGAAAATGGGGCGTCTATACGCATGGCGGACGGACGCCCGTCGGCCTTGACGCCGTGGAGTGGGCGAAGGAGGTCTGGCGCCGGGGCGCGGGTGAAATTTTGCTCACCTCGATGGACGCGGACGGCACCCAGGCCGGCTATGATTACGAACTGACCGCCGCGATTTCCTCCGCGATCGGCATCCCGGTCATCGCCTCCGGCGGCGCGGGTAACCTCGACCACATGGTGGAAGTGTTAGAAAAAGGCAAAGCCGACGCCGTGCTCGCTGCCTCGATCTTCCACTTCGGGATGCACACCGTCGCGGAGGCGAAGGAGCACTTCGCGAAACACGGGGTGCCGGTGCGGCCGAGTTTCAGGAACGTGGCGGCGGATTTCATCCGCCCTGCCTAACTTTGGCCATAGCGCGCCGCCACGATCCTTGCCCATCCTCCTAGATGCGCTAGCCTCGCGGTGTGAGAACTCTCGACGCCTGCCCGCAGCCGAACCTGATCCTTTCCTTCGATTTCGATGGGACACTGCATGATCCCGCCGGGACTCCGCCGGTGCCGGGCGAGTTTTTCGAGGAGATCTGCCGCCTGCGCGAAACGCAGGGCGCGGTGTGGGGCATCAATACTGGCCGCTCGATGCCGCATGTCATGGAAGGTCTGATCGAAAGCCGTTTTCCCTTCCTACCGGATTGGGTGGTCGCCCGCGAGCGCGAGATCCATTTCCCGAACGACTTCGGGCGCTTCCTGCCGCATACGGATTGGAACAAGCGTTGCGAGAAGGATATCCACAAACTCTTCAAAAACTGCCGCAAGGTGCTGAAAAAAATCCGCCATGAGGTCGAGGAGCACACCGGCGCGCAATACATCGAGATGGATGGCGAGCCCGCCGGGTTGATCTCGCGCACCGAGGAGGAGATGGAATGGATCGTCGCTCACATCGCGCCCATGATGGCGGAGGTGCCAGAGCTCGGTTGGCAGCGGAACTCGATCTACCTGCGCTTTGGCCACCGGAACTACCAGAAAGGTAGTACTTTGACGGAGGTCGCGCGGCTGCACGGCCTCGGAACCGCGCAGACCTTCGCCGCCGGTGATAGCCACAACGACATAGAGATGCTTTCCGCTGCCCATTCGGGCTATGCCGCCTGCCCCGCCAACGCCGTGGGTGCGATCCGGGAAACCGTCGCCGCCCGGGGCGGGCTGATCACCCGCGCCGCCCGCGGATATGGCGTGGTCGAGGCGCTGCGGGCGTTTTTTCCATGAACTCGGGGCGCTCAAAGCTTCCGGAACGCATCCATGCCGCCGGTGGCGTTGGTTACGTTCTCGAAACCGAGTGACATGAGGTATTCGCAGGCGCGGGCGGAGCGCATGCCGGCTTTGCAGTGAATGATGATCTCGGAATCCTTCGGCAAGGCGTCCGCATGGGCGGGGATGGTCTGGAGCGGGATCAGCTTGGCTTGCGGGATGTGGTCGATCTCCCATTCCTCCTTTTCGCGGACATCGATGAGGAGAGCGTTGAGGTTCCCGGAGTCGAGGCGGGCTTTGAGTTCGGCAGGGGTGATAATTTGCATGGCGGGGTCTTGGATTTCGCAGGAGGGATTTGCGTGGGTTTCTGGATGGGAAACGGAAGAGATCGTGGGATTTTTTACGCAGAGGCGGCAAGCGGGATCGGAAGGCAGTTTCAGGGATCGGAAGGAAGGACTAAGGGCATCGTAGATCAGGATTTTACCCAGCTGCGGATCGCCGATGCCGTGGAGGAGCTTGATCGCCTCCAGCGCCTGCAGGGAGCCGATGTTACCGAGCACAACGCGTATACCCTCTCGGGAATACTCTAAACCCTAAACTTTAAAACCTAAAAGAGATCGGTTGCTCGCTGAGCGATTCCATTTAACCATCCGCCATGGCCTTAGCATTTTCGACACAAGAGTTAAGAATTGGGGAGAGCGCGCCGTCCTTCGAGCTTCCTGACGCATGGGGAAATAGACATTCCTTGCAGGATCTGGCGGGCAAGGAAGGCACCTTGGTAGTTTTCGCCTGCAACCACTGCCCCTTCGTGATCCATCTCGCCAAGGAACTCGGCGAGATGGCGCGGGAAATTTCCGTAAAGGGCGTGAACACAGTCGTGATCAATTCGAATGATCTCGTGAACTTTCCCCAGGACGGCCCCCTGCCGATGAGGAATTTCGCCCAGGGATACGGGTGGGATTTCTCCTACCTGATTGATGAGTCGCAGACGGTCGCGAAATCCTACGGCGCGGCATGCACCCCAGACTTTTTCCTTTTCAACGCGGAAGGCCACCTCTCTTACGCTGGGCAGTTCGATAGCACACGTCCGCGCTCGGGTGAGAAAGCGACAGGCGACGACCTCCGCCATGCGGTCGGTGTAATGCTCACCGGGAAAGCCCCGCATAAGGGCATTCCAAGCAGCGGTTGCAGCATCAAATGGAAGCTCGGCAATGAGCCGAGGTGATTCTGCTGAGGCCGATCAATCCCTGCGTCCGAAAAGCATGGATACGTAGTAGAGCAAGGTGGCGAGCGAGCCGATGGCAGCTACCACATAAGTCATGGCGGCCCAGAAGAGCGCGTTTTTCGCTTTGTCATGATCCATGGACGACGAAACCCGCGAGCCTTCCAGCCAGACAAGGGCGCGGCGGCTGGCATCGAACTCTACCGGCAGTGTCACGAAAGCGAACAGCGTGGTGATGGCAAACAGCGATACCCAGACGTAAAGCAGGGCGGGCGTGTTGAAAATCCCCGCACCTACGATGCTGATGATGAGGAAAACGTTCAGCGCATTCCCGGCGAATTGCACGGCGGGCACCATTTTTGAGCGCATCGTGAGCCATGAATACGACTTCGCATGCTGGATAGCGTGGCCGCACTCGTGGGCGGCGACAGCGGCCGCGGCGATGCTGTTCATCGCATAAACCTCTTCGCTTAGATTTACCGTCTTGTTCGTCGGGTCATAGTGATCGGTAAGTTTTCCGGGGGTATGGATCACCTTCACATCGGTGATGCCGTTTTCCCGAAGCATCGTCTCCGCGATCTGAGCTCCCGTGAATTGGATAGGGATCTGTGAGTATTCTTGAAAACGGCGTTTCAGCGTGCTGGAGACCAGCCAGCTTGCAAGAGCGGTGGCCACAAAAATAATGATGTATGCAGGCGAGAATCCGTAAACGAACGCGAGATGGAAGTTTGTAAAGATTTCAGTCATATATGTTAGCTTAGATTCGCTTTCGATTCTGGCAAGTATTAGCAATACAGAGAGCGTATTTTCTACGAAATTCTTTTACCTTTCAGACATCGTTCCGGAACAGGCGGAAACGGTCGTGATAAAGGCCGCCGTTGAATTTCCGGCAGCAGGTGTAACAGGCGACAGCGCGGCGGAACGGGCGGACACGTGCGATGACCGTCAGGCAGGAAGGGCATGCATACGTGTATTTGCGTTTCATCTTCCGGGATTTGAGGGGGAGCGAATGGTAGGGTTGCTCGTCGGGGATGCCAAGTTCCGCGCACGCGGCACGCCACTCCGGGCCGTGTGGGTCGATGTGCCGCCGCCCGCAGCGCTCGTAGGCGAGGAGATGGGCGAACTCGTGCTTCAGCGTCCGCCAGACATCCGCATCGGAAAAATCCTTGAGCTTCGGATTCATCTCGATGCCGCGCGAAGGCCACCATGCCCGGCCGGCGGTGGTGCGCATACGCGGATTCCACGTGACTTGGACTTTTTTCGCCAACTCGGGCAAACCGAATGAGAGCGCCTGCTCCTGGCACCAGGCGGTCATGCCGGTATCATGGAGGCAATCCGGCGCGCTCCGGACGGGCTTTTGCGAGACAACACTCGTCGACCGCAGCCATGCGGGGAATCGAAATTCCAGTTGCGCGAAGCGTTTTGGCATCTGGCACAACGTTAGGTATTTCCCCATCCACTTGGCAAGCCTGCCGTTGGGACCGTTTGCCAAAAAGTTGGTTCTTTAATTTGAAAGGTTAGGGCAAGATTCCCCAACAACAGCGCGGGGCTGGAATTCTCAGCTACGTTTTTATCGATCACTTTAGTTCGGAAAGGTATCCGACGAGATCGCGGAGCTGGCGCGGCGTAAGGATACCCCCCATCGGCGGCATAGTCGATATGGGTGGCTTGAGGTTAGCCATGTGTCCGAGCGAGTGTCGTTGTAATTTGCCATCTGAAGCTTTCAGAATGATATGATTTTCCCCCCGCTCGATGAGTATGCCAGATACAGCGCTACCATCCTTGTTGATTAGACTTACGATGCCATAGCCGGGGGTGATTTGTGCTTGGGGATTGAGGAGCGATTCGAGAATATATCCGCTACCTTTTTTACCAACTTCTGTAAGCGGCGGACCAACCTCGCTGCCCTCTTTCTCGACCCGATGGCAAGCGACGCATTGGGCAGCGAGGTTTTCGTTGAAAACGATCTCGCCTAGCTCCGGGTTTCCGCCGCTGAGGGAAGCGACAAGCGGGTCGAGTTTGATGTTTTTTTCCGGCAGAGCCTCGCTGAGTTCGATGAGGAGAAAGGGCTCGGGATTCGTCAGGATTTTTTCAAGAGCAGCGGGGTTGAGTTTCCCGAGAAGGCGCACGGCCTCCTGTTTTTCGGAGATGTCATTTGACTTTGCCAGTGCGGCTTCGGCATAGGAGATGACGGCTGCGGGGTCGCTTTCCGCGAGCATGGCGGCCGCGCGGGTGCGTAGAGGGGCGGACTTGTCCTTGAGGAGCTGGGTAAGGATTTTCGCGATAGCGGCCCTGTCGGCTTTTTCATGGGAGTCGCCTAGCGATTCGAGTCCCCGGAGGCGGGTGGCGAGATCGGCCTTCGGATTGAGGATGACTTTCTTCATTTCCTCCGGATCGGTGGTGATGCCGAGGCTTTTGGAAACGGCGGCGGCGGCTTTGGAGATGGCCTTGTCACGGTGCTTCCAGAGAGCGGCGGCGTGGGGCTGGTAAGCGGCTTTCGCGATGGCGGCATCAGCAGGTTTCAGCGGATCGTGGCGGCCATCGACGGGATTAGGTTCGGAGGCCTCCGTCCATGAGGCGAGGGCTTCGAGGGCGGCGATGCGGAGGGAGGTTTCCACGGAGTCGTCGGCGGAGAAATTCGCGAGGCGGGTTGCGGATTCCGCGTCGGCGAGGGTTCGGTTCGCGGCGATGGAGCGGCGGGCGGCGGGGATGGTGGCGCGGGGATTTTTTTGGATGAGTCCGGCGAGGGCGGGGTAGGCGGCGGTGATCGGCGGGTCGTCGAAGATCGCGTGGGCGGCTTCGGCGACGACCTTGGGGTCGATGTCGGAAAGCAACTTCGCGGCGAGGGGCGAGGAAAGGCGGCGGAAGGCGACGGCGAGGCGGACGGAGGGGCTTTCGTGGGCGAGGGTTTTCGCGGCGATCGCTTCGTCGGGCGAGGCGGTGAGGGCGAGGACTCCGGCGTGGCGGAGGTAGGCGTCCTTGTTGTCGTTTTCGGCGAGCATCGTGATCACCGCGTCGATGCCAGTGGCGTCGCCGGTTTTCCACATCGCTGTGGCAGCCATGAAGCGGACGCGGGAGCTTTCGTCAGCGAGCATTTTGGTGATGATCGAGTTGGGGCCTTTCATGGTTTCACCGGCGTGCTTGGCGGCTTGGGCGCGGATTTCGGGATCGTCGGATGCGGCGAGGCTGTGGAAGGCTTTCTCGAAAAACCTGCCATCTTGGCTGAGTGCCCAGACGGCGTGAATGCGGGCGAGTTGGGCGGATTTCTCGGAGGTGATGACCTCGTGGAGTTCGGCTATGGCTTTTTTCTCCGCTAGCGCCCACTGAGCGTCGAGACGGACGCGCATGTCGGCATGGGACAAGCGTTTTACTAGATCCGCAGTAGAAAGATCTTTGGTGCCGGCTTTCAACATCGCCGCGACCTCTTTCCGGAGATCCGAGCCGGCTTCCTTGGGGTCGTCGAGTTTCCAGACCGCGCCTTTTTCATTGAGCGGGTAGCCGCCCGCCCAGTCGGCGGAGTAGAGCGCGCCGTCGGGGCCGAAGTTGATGCCAACGTTCATGGGGCCGGAGAGGACGATGTGACTCTGATCGATCTCGAAGCTCGCGCCCTTGGGCTTCACGGTGAAGGAGAGCAGGTTGCCTTTCGGAAACTCGGTGACGAAGAACGCGTCGGCATACTTCGCGTTGAGGGCGGTGCCGGGGTTGTAGGCGAAGCCGGATGGGCCGTCGGAGTAGTTACCGCTGGTGGGGGTGATGTAGGCGGGCTGGTGCTTGCCGGAGGGTTCCCAGATGCTTTCCGCCATCCACGGGTTGTAGGCGGATCCACGGTATTGGTAGTAGCAGCGCCAGCCGGTGTCCGAGCCTTCGGTGATGTGGAGGAAACGTTCGCGCTCGCCCTTGAAGTCGGCGTCGTTGTCCACGGAGAAAAGGTTGCCGTATTTGTCGAACGCGATCTCCTGCGGGTTGCGGAGGCCGCGGGCGAAGATCTCGAAGCCGGAGCCGTCAGGGTTGCAGCGCAGCACGGCGCCCTCGTGGGGCGCGTAGTGGTTTTTCCCGTCCTTGTCGGTGACGTTGACACCTTTGTCGCCGATCGACCAATAGAGCTTTCCGTCGGGGCCGAGGATCAGGCCGTGCATGTCGTGACCGGCGTAGGCGATGTGGATGCCGAAACCGTGGGCGAGCAACTCGCGCTTGTCGGCCTTGCCGTCGCCGTCGCTGTCGCGGAGTTTCCAGACATCGGGGGCGATGGTCGTGTAAACGTCGCCGCGCCATGCCAAGACCCCGGCGGCGATGCCGGTGACCTCGGTGTTGAAGCCCTCGGCGAACACGTTCGACGTGTCGTAAACACCATCGCCGTCCTTGTCGGTGATGCGGATGATCTTTTCGGAAATGGCGGTGAGATCTTTCGCATCGATCTTGCCGTCCTTGTTCTTATCCATGAGGGATGTGCCTTTGAAGGCGTTTTTCCCGTCGAGCTGCTCCTCGAAAAACGCGCGTTTCTCCTCAACCGATGTCAGCGCCACATCGCGGGGCACCCAGCCGAATTTCACGAACTCGCGGATGTCGAGGTCGGCCTCCTTGCGGCGGGCGGTCTCGGTCACGTAGATGGTGCCGTCCACATCCACGGAGACGGAAACCGGATTTTTCAGCAAGGGCTGCTCGGCGATGAGCGTGCGCTCAAGGCCGTTGGCGGCGGGGAAGGACTCGGCGGATAAAACCGAGACGCTGAGAAGCTGAAACGCTGAAAGGAAGAGGGCCGCGCGCATGATTTTGAGTTCATGCCGGAATCCCGGAATAGCAAGCTCACTTCACCTCGACGCCGATGGCCTTGCCCATTTCGGCGGCGACGAACGCGTTGCCTTTCGGGTTCAGGTGGACGCCATCGCCGGTGAGGATGCCCTTGGGCGCGTTGTCCGCGTTGTTGGCTTTCAGGTGGTCGATAAACGCCTTGCGGAGATCGACGAGCTGGCTGCCGGTGTCGGTGGCGACCTTGCGGCTGATGACGGAGTATTCCTCAAGCATGGCGTCGCGCTCGTTGCTGCCGTCGTTTTTCTCACCGATGACGGAAGGCGTGCAGAGGATCACGCGCGCGCCCGCGGCGTTGATCTTCGCGATGATGTCCTTGAGTCCGGATTCAAAGATTTCCTTGGTGGTGCCGCCGCCGAGGAGCTTGCCTTCTTTATCCATCTTCCAATGCCAGACGTCGTTGATTCCGAT
>CAMBQC010000003.1 GCA_945869855.1 Prosthecobacter debontii | reverse complement strand
ATCCCACCAAAGCTTGTCCTTGCCGTATTTCTCCTGGAGGTTGATTTGCCACAGCGGTTTCCCGTCGAGATCGACGCAGGCAACCGTCCCCGATTTGAAATAGGCGACGACGACATTACCATCGGTGATCGGCGAGGAGTTCGTGGAACTGCCGACGCGCTGACCGCGCCCGGGAGTGCCCTTGCCGAATGTTTTGCGCCAGAGTTCCTTGCCCTTGGAATCGAAAGCCAGCAAGCCGTCGTCATCACCGAGCGGGCTGGTCACGAAGAGCTTTTCGCCCCACACGATCGGCGTCGAGCAGCCGCGGCCCGGTAGCTCGGCTTTCCAGAGCAATTTCCCCGCCAGATCGATGGGCGGCTGTTTACCGGTGGTAGCGCCGTTGCCGCCCTCACCGCGCCATGCGGGCCAGTTCCCGGCAGTAAGGAAACCCGTCAGCAATAAACACGTAGCAAAAATTTTCGTTTTCATCACTAGCCCATACGAAACCGGGAATCGCAGGCTGTCAAAAAAAACAGCATCTCATTTCGCTTCGAGGCAGACCGCTTCGCCCTTGTTCGACCGCGCGAAGATCCTGCCATCGGCGAACGCGACGTGCGCCCAGCTGACGGACGACAGCGCTTTCACGCGGCCATGCTCCCTCCATCCGGATTTAGCAGGCTCGCCGCAGATGATCTCGCCGGTTTCCGAAAGGATGACCATTTGGTCGCCGACCATCAGCGAGCTTCCGCGGGTTCCCGGCATCTTCGCGCGCCAGTGTGCCTTGCCGGTTTTCATGTCCATGCGGATGAGTTCGGCGGCGATGTTCTTGTCGCCGAACACGCCGAGGATGTCGCCGTCCTGGAGGATGCTGTTTTGGAAAATCATGCGGATGTCCTCGTCCTTGTGCAGCACTTTGGGCTCGTTGCCCGAGACATCGATGACCACGTAGCCCATGCCGTAGCCGGAGGCGAGGAACATCATGCCGTCGTGGTATTGGGGATTGCTGGCATTCACGTCATAGGATGTCCGCCAGCCGAAATCGAAGACAGGTCCGCCCTTGCCATCGAGATTGTAGGCCACGAGCTGGCGGCCATGGAATGCCGCGACGAGTTCCTTGCCCTTGTGGGTGAAAAAGACCGGGGTCGCGTATCCCGGCTTGGTGTCGTCGCCCGATTTCCAGCTCACCTTACCGGTGGATTTCTCCAGCGCGTATAGGCCGCCATCGTCCGCGCAAGGCAGGCAGTAGAGCAGGTTTCCTTTCACCACAGGAGAGGCGGAATATCCCCAATCCGGCACGGTGCCCTTGAAGTCCTTCTTGTAATGCACGTTCCACTTCGGTTTCCCGTCCGCCATGGAAAGACAGAAAAGGTTCCCGGTTTTGCTGAGCGTGTAGGCAACATCCCCGTCGATCGTCGGTGTGGCGTTCGGGCCGCCGTCATAAAGCTTTGGATCGAGTTTTTCAGGGTATTTGTGAGTCCAGATCTCCTTCCCGGTCGCCGTATCGAGGCACCAGACGATGTCGGTATCGCCCTTGTTGCCCATGACCACGACTTTCTCGCCGGTGATCGCAAAGCTGGTGCAACCCTTGCCGAGATCCTTGCGCCAGAGTTCCTTCGGCTTCTCCTCCTTCCAGTTCGTCCGGATTTTCCCCTCCACGATCCCCGATCCATCCGCACCGAGATGGCGCGGCCAGTCCTGGGAAAAGGCGAGGGCGGGAAGGAGCGCGAGGAGAAGTGGAAATGTGATGCTGGTGATTTTCATGGTGATCGACGTAAGAATAGGTGGCGGAATTCATTATGCCCAAGCGAACCAACTTTTGAAAACGGGAAAAGTTACACAAAACTTGCTCAACGCCACGGTGTTTTTTCGTTTTCGCGCGGCCTTGCTCCAGCCAACTTATCGCCGTCGTCCGACTTTTACCCAACTATGAATCGAACCCTGCGCATCGCTTCCATCGCCCTCGCACTGATTACAGCCGTTCATGCACAAGACCCGTTTCTACTCGCTCCGACCATCGTGGAAGCGGAGCGGATCGATGACGAACCGGCCGCCGTCAGCGTGATTTCCCCTCAATCGCTGGAGCTTTTCCAAGCGAGCTCTTTTTCCGATCTCACGGGGATCGTCCCCGGCTTCAACGTGGTTTCCGCCGATTCGCGTGGCTATGGCCAGGTGGTGACGATGCGGGGTTCCACCAACACGCTGTTCTTCGGCCCGCCCGCGCTGGGACTCACCATCGACGACGTTCCGATGGGGCACGCCTTCAGCTATCCGTCCGAGTTGCTGGAGATGGAGGAGGTGCGGGTTTACCGCGGGCCGCAGGGGCCGAACTTCGGGCGCAACGGCCCCGCCGGGATGGTGGAAATGTTCACCCCTCGTCCGGGCGAAAAGTTCGCCGGAAGTTTCACCACGGAATACGGCTCTTACGACCACATCGGCCTCGGCTTGCAAACCTCGGGCCCGCTCAGCGGCGATTTCTCGCACACCCTCCAGCTATTCCATGACCAGCGCGACGGATACGTCCGCAACACCTTCCTCGGCGACGAAACTGACGACCGTGAGGCCACCGGCGGGCTCTTTAACCTCTTCTACAACCCGAGCGATGATTTCGAACTCCGCCTCCGCTACTATGGCGAGTTCGTGAACGACGGTTCGCAGCGGCTCAGTGCGTTGGCCAGCCCGGATCCCTTCCAGGACACTTCTGATTTCCGCGGAGCCACCGATCTGGAGCGCCACCAGTTTTCCCTCCACTCGCGCAAGGATTTCGACTGGGGGAAAATGGAAACCATCACGAGCTACCAAACCTGGGATCTCGATCCCTCGACCGTGGATCTGGATCTGACACATGGCACCACGCCGTGGGCCGGCTTCACCGGCCCGCCGTTCGCGGGATCACCGGCCGATGCGAGGTCGGCCATCACCCAGACGCAAGATGTGGTTTCTAACGAAATCCGTTTTTGCTCCAAAGAGGAAAGCCCGCTGCGCTGGCAGGCAGGCCTGTTCCAGATGTGGACCGACAACGAAGGAACCGCCGCAAGAACCACCGCGGTCCCCTTTTCACCGCCCCCTTCTCCCTTTTTCCCCATCGTAGACGACACCACCCGCTTCGACATCGAGCAGCTTAATCTGGCCACCTTCGGAAACGTGACATGGCAGATGAACGACGCACTCGCCCTAGATGCCGGGCTGCGACTCGACTACCACGAAACGGAAATCGACCGGGTGAAAACCGATATCACCACCGCGACCAACGTCGTCCGCGGCTCCGATGACGAGATGTTTGTCTCCCCTGTCGTTGGCTTAACCTATGCCATCACGCCGACGTTGGATGGTTTTGTGCGCAGCAGCATCGGCAACAAGCCCGGCGGATTCACGGCCTTTGTGGATTCGGCTAACGGTCCCGAATTTGAACGCGAGACGAACTGGTCGAACGAAATCGGATTGCAATATGACAACCCCGATGAGGATCTCCGCATCGGAGTGCGCGCGTTCTGGGATCAGATCGACGACTACCAGTTCAACCAATCCGTGCTGCGCAGCACCGACTTCGCTGTCGTCAATGCCGATGAAGTTACTTCCCTTGGGATGGAACTTGATCTTGCCTGGACGCCCATTGAGCGCCTCACCATCCGCAGCAGCTTGGGCTACGTGAACGCTGAGTTCGACTCCTATTCGGCTTTCGGTAATAACTTCAATGGCAAGGAAGTCCCTTTTGTGCCCGAATACACCGGCAGCACTGGCATTCGCTACGACTTCGAAAGCGGCTTTTTCGCCCAGACCTCAGTTCGCGTATCTGGCTCGACCTCTTTCGACGCCGCGAACACCGGCACTTTCACGCAGGATGCCTACGCCATCTGGGATGCGGAAATCGGCTACGCGACGGAGCGTTTCACCATCGCCCTGTTCGGCCGGAATCTGCTCGATGAGGAATACTACTCTTTCATCAATCCGCAGATTGCCGCAGGCTCGCCGGGAGATCCGCAGTTGTTAGGATTGCGCCTCCGCACGATGTTCTGAACGAAATGTTCAATGCGCCGCGTAAACTACGGCCTACACTTTCCCACCATGAAACTCACCTTGCTTCTTGCCACTTTGCCGCTGCTCGCGGCCAGCGCCGCTGAAACCACCGGCTGGCTCAACTGGCGCGGCCCGCTCCACACTGGAGCTTCGCTGGAAACCGGCCTGCCGGAGAAATGCGAGCCCGGCTCCGAACTCTGGACGTATGACATCCACGGCGCGGGCACCCCGGTCATCGCGAACGGCAAGCTCTACGCGTTCGGCTTTTACGGTGAGGTCGGCGAGGACGTCCGCGAGGCGCTGCTCTGCCTCGACGCCGTCACCGGCAAAAAGCTGTGGGAAGTGCGCTACACCGACTACCTCAGCGATGTGGTTTACAACCGTTACGGCATCGGCGCTCCCGCTGTCGATCCGGAGACGGGAAACGTCTATCTCCAGTTCAGCAACGGCCACAGCGTAGCCTACACGGGTGACGGGAAACTGCTCTGGGAACACTCGCTGATGGAGGATTTCGGGAGGCTCACTTTCCCGAACGGCCGCAGCGGAGCGCCCGCCGTCTTCGAGCATCTCGTCATTTTCCATTGCGTCACCGCCAACTGGGGCGGCGACGGCCCGGCCGCCGACCGCTTCTATGCCTTCGACAAACTCACCGGCGAGCTCGTCTGGGCATCCACCCCCGGCATCGTCCCGGTGGACAGCTCGTTCGCCCTTCCCGTTTTCGGGAAACTCGCCGGACGCGACGTTTTTTATGCGGGCACCGGCTGCGGTCACGTCGTCTGTATCGATGCGAACACCGGCAAGTCCCTCTGGCGCTTCCGCCTTTCCCAAGGGGGCGTGAACGCCCAGGTTTTGCTGCTCGGGGATAACAAGCTCGTCGCCGTCCACGGCACCGAAAACACCGACGCCTCGACGGCCGGGCGCATGGTTTGCCTGAAAATGCCGACCGAATACCCCGCCGAACTCGTCACCCTCGGCAAGGAAGCCGAACTTTGGCGTAACGACGAAATCACCGCCTTCAGCTCCTCGCCCACCCTCGCGGACGGGAAAATCTACTCGACCGTCTCGACCGGCTCCCTCCTCTGTGTCGATGCCGCCACCGGCAAAACCCTTTGGTCCGAGAAACTTGCGCCCGACCAAATCCATGCCTCGCCCACCTTCGGCGACGGCAAGCTCTACGTCCCAATGTTCGATGGCACCTTCCACATCCTCAAACCCGGCGCGGACAAGGCGGAGCGCCTTTTCGAAACGAAATACGAGAACAACCTCCTCGGCGCCCCCGCGATCTGGGCCGGCAAGGTGTATCTTTTCAGTAAGGACAAGCTGCATTGCTTCGGCTCGAAGGAAGGCAAATACGTGGACGTGGAACCCGAGCCGAAACCCGCGCCCGGTGAAATCGCCAGCCTGCAGGTCGTCCCCGCCGAGTTTGCGATCAAGGCCGGCGAATCCATCGATTTCAAGGTCTTCGGACTCGATGCGAACGGCCGCCGCGTGAAGGAAGTGAAAGCGGAATCGTGGGCGACCTTCATCCCACCCACCGCCAAGGTGCAATCGACCGTCGATGCGACCTTCGAAGGCTCGACGCTCAAGGCCAAGCCCGATGCGAAACTCTCCGCCGGTGCGTTTAAAGTCACGGCCAACGGCCTTACCGCCACCACCCGCGGCCGGGTCGTTGCCGGTTACGGCTACAGCGCCGATTTCGAAGCCATCGAGCTTTCGATGAAAAACGAATTCGACCCCGCCGAAGCCGTCAATTTCCCACCCCTGCCATGGCTCGGCGCGCGGCTGAAGTGGCACGTGCTAGAAAAGGACGGCTCCAAAGTCCTCGGCAACCGCCTCGACAACATTCTGTTCCAAAGAACTACGAATTTCTTCGGATCATCCGACATGAGCGGTTACACGCTCGAGGGCGATGTGATGACCGACGGCACCCGCCGCATCATGTCCACCGTCGGTTTCGTAAACCAACGCTACCTCGTCGCCTTGGTTGGAAATGCCCAGATTCTGGAAATTTCCAGCAACCACGACCGCCTCAAGCAATCCGTGAAATTTCCGATCAAGCCGAACACTTGGTATCGCCTGAAAACCACCGTGAAATCGAACCCCGACGGCAGCGGCACCGTGTTCGCCAAAGCCTGGCCGCGCGACACCGCCGAGCCCGCCGAGTGGACGATCGAGACGCCCGTCAAACACCTCCACCCCAAAGGCTCCCCTGCCGTTTTCGCCTTCTCGCCACAGTCCCAGAAACGCGTTTACATCGATAACATCAAGCTCACCAAACCCTGACCGTGGCGGCGGATTGCATCCGCCATGCCCTCACCCCAACTTCCCCATTTTTATGAAAGCAACCCTTTTTCTACTCGCCCTCTGCCCCGTCCTCCAGGCCAAGGACTGGCCAATGTGGGGCGGCACTGCCTCCCGCAACATGGTCGCCGAGGCCAAGAGCATCCCTACCGAAATCGTCCCCGGTAAAATCGATCCCGAAAAGGAAACCATCGATCTCTCCGCTGCGAAAAACATCCTCTGGACCGCCAAGCTCGGATCCCAGACCTACGGCAACCCTGTCGTCGCCAACGGCAAGATTCTCGTTGGCACGAACAACGAATCTCCGCGCGATCCCAGCCAAACCGGCGACCGCGGGAACCTGCTGTGCTTCGATGAGAAAACCGGCGATTTCCTCTGGCAACTGATCGTCCCCAAGCTCGGTGCCGGCAAGGTCAGCGACTGGGAATTCGTCGGCCTCTGCTCCTCGCCCGCCATCGTCGGCGACAAGGCATACGTCGTCACCAATCGCGGAGAAATCGTCTGCCTCGACCTCAATGGCATGGCCAACGGCAACGACGGAACCTTCAAGGACGAGGCGAAATACATGACGGCGGATCCGACCAAACCCGTCGCCACCGACAACAAGCATGCGGATATCCTCTGGATTTATGACATGCGCGAGGAACTCGGCGTATTCCCCCACAATGTCTCCTCCTGCTCCCCCATGGTCGTAAACGGCGTCGTCTATACCGCCACTTCCAACGGCATGGACTGGTCCCACACGAACATCCCCGCGCCGCTCGCGCCTTCGCTCGTCGCCGTCGATGCCGCCACCGGAAAACTCCTGGGTGAGGAAATGTCGGGCGTCGCCGAAAGGGTTCTCCACGCTTCCTGGTCATCGCCCGCGCTGGGCAAAGTCGGCGATAAGGAAATACTGATCTGGGGCGGCGGTGATGGTTTCGCCTACGGCTTCGATCCCAAGCCCGTCCGCAACGAGGAGGAGGAACTCGATGTCCTCAAGGAACTCTGGCGCCTCGATTGCAACCCGGAAGATTACAGGAAAAGGGATGGCGTAG
Organism: Prosthecobacter debontii; assembly: GCA_945869855.1. Taxonomy (GTDB): domain Bacteria; phylum Verrucomicrobiota; class Verrucomicrobiia; order Verrucomicrobiales; family Akkermansiaceae; genus Luteolibacter. The sequence goes on along the minus strand of CAMBQC010000003.1, from coordinate 43,279 downwards.
CGATCAAATATGCAACGTTCCGTGGCCCCAGCGAAGTCATCGGCACCACGGTCATCGCCGACGGCCTCGTTTACGCCGCCATTGGCCAGGATCCGGAACACGGCGACGGAGTAGGCATGCTCAACTGCATCGACCCCGCCACCGGCAAAGCGGTCTGGACTTACCAAGAAATCGGCCGCTCGATTTCCACACCCAGCGTCATCGACGGCCTGCTGTTCCTCGCGGAATATGATGGCGATCTCCACTGCCTCGACGCGAAAACCGGCAAGGCTCATTGGGTTCACGAAACGCAATCCCGCATCTGGGGCTCCACCCTCGTCGCCGATGGCAAAGTCTTCCTCCCCACTGAGGACGGCGATCTCCACATCCTCGCCGCCGCCAAGGAAAAGAAAGTCCTCAACACCGTTAACTTCGGCGCGCCCGTTTACAGCTCACCGATCGTGGCCAATAACGTCCTCTACATCGCCACCATGACCCACCTCTACGCCATCGGCACGAAGTGACATGAAACGCCCCGTCCTCATCTCCATCACCGCCTTCGTGGCCCTTTTCATCCTGCACCACGATTTCTGGAACTGGGGAAGCACGGCGCTGGTTTTCGGATTTATGCCAGTCGGTCTCGCCTATCATGTCGGCTATTCCATCGCCGCCGGTTTGCTATGGTATCTCGTCTGCCGCTTTGCCTGGCCCCATTCCCTCGAAAAATGGGCGGATGAACCCAACACGGACACCGATCACTGATCACTGATCACTCTGCACCCGGCACTTCTCCATGACATCCCTTTTTATCATCATCGGCTACCTCGGGCTGCTCATCGGCCTTGGCATCGTCAGCAACCGCTACTCCAAGGGAACCGCCGCGGACTTCTTCATCGTCAACCGCTCGGTCGGTTCTTTCCTGATGCTGATGTCGGTCTTCGGCACGACCATGACCGGCTTCGCGCTCGTCGGTTCGACGGGCAAGGCATTCACTTCCGGCATCGGCACCTACGGTCTCATGGCATCATGGTCCGGCCTGCTTCATTCTGCGGTGTTCTTTCTCGTCGGCATCCGTCTTTGGGCCATCGGGAAACGCCACGGCTACCTCACCCAGTGCGAGTTTTTCCGCCATCGGTTCGAATCCAATGCCGTCGGCTATCTGCTGTTTCCCATCCTCATCCTGCTGCTGATCCCATACCTTCTTGTCGGAGTCATCGCCGCCGGGAAATTCATCCAGGCTGCCACCAAAGGCATGTTTCCGGAGGCTTTCGCCCTGACGCTTCCCACCGGAGCGCCCCATCCGCTCAGCGGCGGCATCCCGCCCGAGCTCGGCGGCGGCGTGATTTGTGCCATCGTCCTTTTCTATGTCTTCTTCGGCGGCCTTCGCGGCGCGGTGTGGGCGAACGTTTTCCAAACCATCGTCTTCATGCTCACCGGAGTCATCGCCTTCTGGATGATCTCCCAGAAACTCGGCGGACTCGCCGCCGCCAGCCAGGCTGTAATCGAAAGCGACTTCGCCAAACCCCGCGCAGCCCGCGCAGGGATGATCGGGCACGGCCAGTTTTTCACCTACTGCCTCATCCCGCTTTCGGTCGGAATGTTTCCCCATCTTTTCCAACACTGGCTCACCGCGAAAAGCGCGAAATCCTTCAAGCTGACGGTCACCGCCTTTCCGGTCTTCATCATGATTGTCTGGCTGCCCTGCATCCTCATCGGCATGTGGGCCGCTGCGGAAATCGGCCCGCTCGGCCCGGGGCAATCCCCGAACTCCATCCTCGGCCGCATGGTCGAGAGTCTTGTCCACTCTCCCATCCTCTCCGGCCTCGTTGCCGCCGGCGTGCTCGCAGCCATCATGTCCTCGCTCGACTCCCAGTTCATGTGCCTCGGCACAATGTTTACTAGGGACATAGTAATTAAAAAATTCGGTGAGGATCGCTTCACGGACTCCCAGAAAGTCCTCATCGCACGCGGTTTTATCCTATTCATCGTCGCCGTCACCTATGGCCTATCCTGCGCCCTAATGGATACCGCGCAGATTTTCGCGCTCGGGGTTTGGTGCTTTTCCGGTTTCGCGGGGCTCTTCCCGCTTATCGTCGCAGCGATCTACTGGAAACGCACCACCGCCCTCGGCGCGATCTCCTGCATCGTCGTCACGGCCATCACCTGGTGCACCCTTTTCTATCGCGACATCATCGCCACCAAAGCACCCGGCGAATCCGACGAACTCCTCATCGCCGGCATGATGCCCGTCACCCTCATCTTCGCGGCATCCGCCATCACGCTGGTCGTTGTTTCACTCCTCACTCCCAAACCGTCAGACTCCACTTTGCGCAAGTTCTTCGCCTGAAGTTGCCGTTCGACATCAATTCTCATTCGTTCTAATCTTTTTCCATGAATCAAGATCTTCGTGAACCGGTAAAACGACGAGTCGGCGGCACTCTCGCCGTCCTGCCTCCGCTGGATCGCTTGGAAGCCCTTCGGAAAAACGCCCGCTGGCTTCGCGGCGGAAAATGGCACCCACCCACAAACGATGGAACCCACGTTCGAAAAACTGTTGGTCATCCTCGCTGAAGGTGGCGTCGATTTCGTCCTGGTGGGCGGAGTGGCTGTCACCTTGCACGGTTATGTTCGCCTCACGGAAGACGTGGATATCCTAATTGAATCATCAACTACCAACATCCAGCGCTTCCTCGATTCGCTGGCCGACTATGGCGAAGGCTTCGCCCGTGAACTCTCCTTGGAAGACTTTACCGATGAGGAGGGTGCCATTCGGATCGTTGAGGAAACAGAACTCAGCCAGATCAATGTTTTCACCCGCATGTCAGGACTCCGGTATCTCGATCTGAAAGTGGACGCTCCCATTCTCTCGCTTAAAGGCCATGAAATTGCATACGCCTCCAAGGCGGCCTTGATCCGGCTCAAAAGCAATTCCGTCAGGGAAAAAGACCAATTCGACGTGGCCGCTCTCAAGCAGTTGGACATCGACCCCAACGCTTTCAACTAAACCCCCTTGCCACCACCCGATCTCGCAGTATCAATAAATATCTTTCAATATGTCCTCATCCCTCACTCCGCAAGCCGCCGCCGAAGCCCTCGACGCCCACACCCGCGAAATGGTGAAATGGCATTTCTCCCCGGAAACCGGATGCCCTTACTGGCTCGAACAAGTTCCGAACCTCGGCTTCGATCCGCTCAAGGACATCACCCGCTTCGCCGACATCCAGAGATTCGAGCCCTTCGATGACGAGGTTCTGCGCAAGGAGGATCCAGCCCGTTTCATCCCGAAAGCATTCGGCAATCGCCCCTACAACGTCTTCGAAACCGGCGGCACCACTGGCATGCCCAAACAGCGCATCGGCTGGGACGATTACATGACCGACTACACGGAATTCTCCGAACATTACGGCCCCGACTTTTTCCCGCAGGGCGCCAACTGGCTGATGGTCGGCCCCACCGGCCCGCGCCGCCTGCGACTCGCCATCGAGCACCTCGCCAACATCCGCGGCGGTGCCTGTTATTTCATCGATCTCGATCCCCGCTGGGTGAAGCGCCTCATCGGCATGGGGGAAATGCGCATGGCCAAACTCTATCAGGAACACGTCATAGACCAAGCCGCCACCATCATCCGCCACCGCGATATCGGTTGCCTGTTCACCACTCCGAAATTGTTAGAAAGCCTTGCCGAACGCATGTCGCTCGTCGATGCCGGCATCCGCGGCGTCTTCGCCGGCGGCACCACCATGACACCGCAATACGTCCGCTTCATCGAAGAGGAAGTGCTCGAAGGGAAAATCAATTTCGCCCCCACCTACGGCAATACCCTCATGGGTCTTGCCATCAGCAAAAAGCGTGCGCCTGGCGAATTTTCCCTCACCTACCACGCCCCCCAACCCCGCGCCGTGCTGCGCATCGTCAATCCCGAATCCCCGTCCGAACTCATGCCCTACGGCGATTACGGACGCGTCGAACTCACCACGATGACCAAGGAATTCTTCATGCCCCGTTTCCTCGAACGCGACGAAGCCATCCGCCGCGCCCCGTGCGATGAATTTCCGTGGGACGGCGTGGGTGATGTCCGCCCTTTCCAATCAGGGACGAAGACGGTGATCGAAGGGGTTTACTGAATCACAATCTTTCCACTGATCACTCGGCACTTCACACTTTCTCCAATGAACATCCCCATCCTCCGCCTCGGTCACGGATACTCGTCCCATGACTTGGTCGAACTCGACCTTGGTTCCGAAACGCTGACCACCCACACCGCCAATCCCGGCCTCATCCGCCGCGATCTTCTCCAGATTTCGAAGGCCAAGGCCGCCCTCGACGCGATCCCGGCGGATACGCTCGCGACCTACTGCGAGCAAGCCGCGGAGCTGTTTCTCCACGCCGACCTTCCCTGCGGCGATTCCGTCCAGTCGCCGCAACAATACGTCGAGTCGCTCTCCGCCCTCACCCGGCTTCCCCACACTCTCGTCCGCATGAACATGGGGAAAATCCATGCCGCGATGTCACAAGTCCGCACGATCATCGCCGGGCTTACCCGCCACATGCCGCTCAATATTTTCGATAAGGGCCTCACCCGCATCGACGACCTCGTCATCAATTACTACCCCGCCACCTCATCGCTAGGCGTATCGCTTCCGTCCAACGCACCCGCCGTCAACTCGCTGTGGATCCCCGCTCCGGTGATGAAAATTCCCGTCCTTTTAAAACCCGGCCGCGAGGATCCGTTCACGCCTCTCCGCATCGTGCAGGCGATGATCCAGGCCGGTTTTCCGAAAGAAGCGTTCGGCTACTACCCAACCACCCACGAAGGCGGCGACACGCTTCTAACAACATGCGGACGCGGCATTTCGTTCGGCTCCGATGCCACGGTGAAAAAATACTCCGCCTTCCCCTCCATTCAGGTCCACGGCACCGGCCGCTCGAAAATCCTCATCGGTGAGGACATGATCGAACGCTGGCCCGAGTTCCTCGATGTCATCGTGCAATCCATATCCGCCAACGGCGGCCGCTCCTGTATCAACACCTCCGCCATCCTCGTGCCAAGCCACCGCGACGAACTCGCCAACGCCCTCGCCGCAGCCCTCGCGAAAATTCAGCCGCACCCGCGGGACCATCCGGATGCTCTGCTCTGCGGTTTTGCAAATCCCGCGCTCGCTGATGGCATTGACGCCCTCATCACCGCCCACCTCAAGGATTCCGGTGCCACCGATCTAACAGCAAAGCACCGCGACTCCCCGCGCAAGGTCGAAGCATTCGAGCAAACCTACCTTCAGCCCACGCTCGTTTCCTGCTCCGACAAGGATCACGCGCTCGCGAACACCGAGTTCATGTTCCCCTACGCCAGCATCGTGGAAATCCCGCAGGCCGAAATGCTCGCGAACATCGGCCAGACCCTCGTCGTCTCCGCCTTCACCGAAGACCAAAACTTCATCGAGCAACTCCTGCTCAGCCCCGACATCGAGCGCCTCAACCTCGGCACCTTCCCCACCAACCGCGTCCAGTGGGAACAACCCCACGAAGGCAACCTCTTCGAGTTCCTCTACCACCGCCGCGCCATCCAGGGAAATGTAGCTGTGGTTTCCAACCGCCAAGCCGAACTCACACCCGCCTAGTGCGAAAGAATCGATAAAGTGATAGATCTGGTTGAGCGCAGCGAAGCATCCACGGGGAGCACACGCGCCCTCGCGTGTTGTCTTTGGTGCCCTCGCCAAAGACCGGCCAGCCACACCATTCCACGCTTTTTCCGCCGAGGGCGTCGGAAACAACACGCGAGGGCGCGTGTGCTCCCCAAGACTTTCGCACCTTCTCTACAACTTCAAAATAATCTTCAGGATCATCGGATTTGCGATGCACGGATTTCGCTGAAAAGTTCCTCTTCGCTGAGCTTCATCACCTGAACCTCGATTTCAGCAAGCTTCATGTGTTGAAATTACCGGATTCTTATCCCTGTTCAAGCCAACCTTCTTCCCTATGCACCCCACCGACGCCCGCCCCAGCCCCCGAATCCTCTTCGGAGCGGGACGTCTCGCGGAACTCCCAGATTGCCTCGCCACTCTCGGCTCGAAGCATGCCCTCATCGTCACCGACTTCGGCATCGTCGCTGCTGGCCACGTCGCCCGCGCTACCGCTTTCCTAACAGCCGCAGGCATCCGCGCCACCGTTTTCGAAGGTTCCCACATCAACCCCACCGAATCCGACATCGAGGCTTGCAGCGACTTCGCGAAATCAGTTCATCCCGACGTTCTCATCGGCCTCGGCGGCGGCTCCAGCATGGATACCGCGAAGGGCTGCAATTTCCTCCTCAGCAACCCCGGCCGCATGGCCGATTACATCGGATACGGTCTCGCCAATCACGCGATGCTTCCCTTCATCGCCATCCCGACCACCGCCGGCACCGGCTCCGAATGCCAATCCTACGCCATCGTATCACGCGACGGCACTCATGAGAAAATGGCCTGCGGAGACCCGAAAGCCCTCGCCCTTATTGCGATCCTGGATCCCGAACTCACCGCCTCTCAGCCGCAGAGCGTGGCCACCCTGACCGCGCTCGATGCACTGTCGCACGCCCTCGAATCCGCCGTTTGCACTAAGCGCAACGCCATCTCGTCCGCCTTCTCCGCCGAGTCCTTCCAACTCATCTCATCCGCCATCCGCGATGTCCTCACCGGCAGAGCCAACCTCGAAACACGCGGCCACATGCTTTACGGAGCTGCCCTCGCCGGATGTGCCATAGAGAACAGCATGCTCGGTGCCGCCCACGCCACGGCCAATCCACTCACCGCCCATTTCAATATCCCCCACGGACTCGCCGTCACGATCATGCTCCCCCACGTGATCCGCCTCAACCAGAGCGACCCGGAGATCGCCGCGATCCATCAGAATTTCGCCCGCGATCTCGATTCCCCGCTCATCGACTGGCTTGAAAAAACGATTAGCCTCGCCCGTCTCCCGAAACCCGAAATCCCGATCACCGCCATCCCGGAACTCGCCGAAGCCGCATCCCAACAATGGACCGGCCGCTTCAATCCTGTGCCGCTCGATCCCACCACCATCACCGCGCTTTACCAAAATGCACTCGCGCCATGAACCGACTTCTTGCCGCCCTACCGCTTCTTTTTCTAACAGCCTGTGACAAGCCACAGCCTGCGAATCCCGCCGAACCGGCAGCAGCCGCTCCTCCCGCATTGACCGATTGGCCGATCACGCGCGGCGGCCCGGCTCTCCAAGGGCGTGTGGCTGCTGCGATGCCCAAAAACCCGGTGATCGAATGCACCTTCCAACTCGAATCCCCCGGCACCGCCGAAGCCGCCGTCGCTGATGGCGCCATCCTCGTTGGCGATGCGATGGGTATCCTCTACTGTATCGATTTCCAGACCCGGAAGCTCCGTTGGAAAATGGAAACCGGCGATACGATCCAAGCCGCGCCCGCCATTTCTAACGGAAAAGTTTTCATCGGCTCGGGCGACAAGCATTTCTACGCGCTCGATCTCAAGACGGGCGATAAAATCTGGTCGATCAAGGGTGGCGATAAATTTTCCTCCGCGCCTACCGTCGTCACCAGTCCTGACGGCAAAGCCGAATGGTTGCTCGTAAACGGCTACGACGGCATCACCCGCTGCCTGCGCGCGGAGGACGGTTCCATCGTCTGGATCTACGAAACCAAGGATTTCATCAACGGTACCCCCGCGGTGATCGACGGTCGGCTCATCGCATTCGGCGGCTGCGACCAGGTCATCCACATTCTCAATCTCGCCGACGGGAAGCTCGTGAACAAGATCGCCACGGATGCCCAGATCACCAATTCCGTAGCCACCGTCGGCACGGCGGTTTACTGCGGCAACCACGCCAACCAGCTCGTCGCCGCCGAGGCGGATGCCGAAAAACCGACGTGGATCTACCAAGCCAATGACTTCCCGTTTTTCACCTCACCCGTGGTCGATGATCGGAATGTTTACATCGGCTCCCGCGACAAGTCTCTCCACGCCATCCAACGCAGCGACGGCACCGGCGCATGGACTTTCAAAACCGGCGGCCGCGTCGAAAGCTCGCCCATCGCATTCGACGACGGCATCGTCTTCGGCTCCAGCGACGGCCGCCTCTACGCCGCCAATCCCGCCGACGGCACCGAACTCTGGCGCCTCGATTTAGGAGAAGATCTCACCGCCTCGCCCGTATATGCCCAGGGTCGCATCATCATTGCAGGTGGCGACGGCACGCTGTTTGTCATCAACGGCTCCAAGGACTGACCTATTTCGCTCTCTTCACTAACGGATTCTCACAAGCCATTTCAGGGAACGACGAGAAATCCCGATCCGCTGTCCAGAGCTTCTTCACCCGATGGTTCAGGCAGATCGCTGCAATCCTGGCATCATGGATTTTCGGCCCCTTGATCTTTCCGGCTGTTGCCTGTGCCGAAATGACCTCCCAATACCCCGATCCTTCGCCAAGCAATCGCAAACTTGGACTCGCTTGCCATGCCTCCACTGCGGCCAGTGCCGTCGACAAAGGTGTCGGCGGATCATATATCTTCGGATGCGTCACAACGGCCAGAAATTCATGAACACACGGCCAGGGAATTCCCCACGGCGACCCTGAATCGGCAAGTTCCGTGACGATGGCGAGCGCCTTTGCATGCCAAGGTGAATCCTCGCGATGAGCATAGACCAGCAAGTTGGTGTCTATGGCAATCATGGGTAAATCGCATCCCTGATTTGATCCCATGACGCTCCCTCAAACTCCCTGCTCAACCCCTTGCCCTTGAAGGTCACCGGACGAACCTGCACATAGCTCTGCGGTTGATCGAGTGCCGCCGCCAAGGATTCCTCGATGAGCGATCGAAGCGTGATCCGCTTCTCCCGCGCACGCGCCTTGGCACGAATAAGAAGCGGTTCAGCAATTTCGATGGTTGTCTTCATATGGGTAACCATATTTTTTGTTGAAGCGAAGTCAAGCAATTAGTCCATTCACCATTGTCGGGCATCTTCGCCGATAAAAATCACTGGCACCAGGAAACTCTTCACCGATGATCTGAAAAGCGATCAGGAATAAGGCGGAGTTCGTGTGATCAATCCGCTCTTCTGAAACGTATCGTGATCCATATTCCTTCTCCCATGTCCGACACCATCACTCCACCCCAGAAAACCGGCACCCGCGCTGGCAACTACTTCATCTCGAATTATCCGCCGTTTTCCTTCTGGTCCGAGGAAAATACCGCCGTCGTTGAGGAAGCCTACGCCGCCCCCCATTCCGGCGAAGTGCCCGCGCTCGGTCTCTACCATCACATCCCTTTTTGCCGGAAACGCTGCCACTTCTGCTACTTCCGCGTTTACACCGACAAGAACGCCGACCAAATCAAGCACTACCTCGACTCCACCGTCCGCGAGCTGGAAATGATGGCCCGCAAGCCGCTCATCGCAGGCCGCAAGCCGCACTTCATCTATTTCGGCGGCGGCACACCGTCCTACCTCTCCGCGTCACAGCTCGTCGACCTCACCGACCGGATGAAAGCCCTCCTGCCGTGGGACGCGGCGGAGGAAGTCGCCTTCGAGTGCGAACCCGGAACCCTCAACCCCGGCAAGCTCACCGCCATCAAGGACATCGGCGTCACCCGCCTCTCCCTCGGCATCGAAAACTTTAACGACCGCATCCTCGAGATCAACGGCCGCGCCCACCGCACCAAGGAAGTCTGGCGCGCCTACGAACGTGCCCGCGCCGAAAATTTCGACCAGGTCAACATCGACCTCATCGCCGGGATGCTGGAGGAGACCGAGGAAAACTGGCAGAACAACATCGCCAAAACCCTCGAACTCGCCCCTGATTCCGTCACGATCTATCAGATGGAAGTGCCCTACAACACCGGCATCTACAAGGACATGAAAGCCAGCGGCAGCCTCGTCGCACCCATCGCCGATTGGGAAACGAAACGCCGCTGGGTCAAGGAAGCCTTCGCCGAGCTCGAAGCCAACGGCTACACCATCTCCTCCGGCTACACCGCCGTGAAAAACCCCGAGCGCACCAAGTTCATCTACCGAGATTCCCTCTGGGGCGGGGCCGATCTGTTAGGCCTCGGCGTGGCCTCGTTCTCCCATGCCAAAGGCGTCCACTACCAGAACCTCACGGAAATCGACGATTACGACGCCGCGATCTCCGCCGGCCGCATGCCGATCAAGCGCGCCCTCAAAACCACCGAGGAGGAACGCATGATCCGCGAGTTCATCCTCAAGATGAAACTCGGCCGGGTGAAGGCGGATGACTTCCAACGGAAATTCGGCATCAACATCCTCGAACGTTTCGCCGCCCCGCTCGCCCAGATCGAATCCGAAGGCCTCCTCACCATCGAGGACTCCACCATCCTCCTCACCCGCGACGGCCTCCTCTGCGTCGACAACCTCCTCCACGACTTCTTCCTCCCCCACCACCACACCGACAAAATCGTCTGAACAGATCAAAAATCCAAAATCAACAATCCCCAATCATCAATCATCAATCTCTTCACTCATGCAGGTTTCCAATGAGCTATCTCCCATCCTCGCGGCATCCCTGCTCGGCTCCACTACGCTTTCCTGGATCCCTGCAACTGAAGTCCCCCAGCCCTACCAAAAGCTACTCGTCCACGATCATGACATGACCTCGGAGCTCGCCGCGTTCCATGGCGATTCCATCTCGCTCACCGTCCTCCATTCCCAGCTGGACGATCCGATCTATCTCCGCGAAGTCACCCTCCACGCCGCCAGCACCGGCACCGCTGTGGAATACGGCCTAATCGAAATCCTCCTCGACACATTTCCACCCGACCTCCGCCCCCGCATCCTCGCCGGAGACACCCCCCTCGGTAGCATCCTCACCACCTCCGGCCTTCCCTTCCGAAGCGAACCCCAAGGCTATTTCACTATCCCCGCCCAAAGTCTCACCACCATTTTCCCAAAATCTTCCACTGGAAAAATCCTATTTGGGCGCTACAATCACCTAATCGGGGAAGATTCCAACATCTTCGCCCGCATCCTCGAAATCCTTCCTCTGACTCCTGACTCCTGACCACCGATCACTGATCACCGATCACCGATCACTTCCAACTCAATCTCCAATGCAATACGATGCCATCATCATCGGCGGCGGTCCCGCCGGCACCACCTCCGCCACCCTCCTTGCCGAGAAAGGTCACCGCGTCCTACTCGTAGAGAAGACGACCTTTCCCCGCTACCACGTCGGCGAGTCCCTCATGCCGTTCTGCTGGTTCACTCTGAACCGCCTCGGTGTCCTCGACCGCATGGAGGAGATCGGTTTCACCCGCAAACACAGCGTCCAGTTCGCTACCACCGACGGGAAAGTCTCCGCCCCATTCTACTTTTTCCAGCACTTCGATCATCCCGCCGCGACCACCTGGCAGGTCGAGCGCCAGGATTTCGATCTCATGCTCCTCGACAACGCCCGCTCCAAGGGTGTCGAAGTCCGTGAAAATACCACCGCCCTCGATTTCCTGAAAAGTGGCGACCGCATCACCGGCATCCGCGCCCGCACCGGCGATGAGGATCCCTTCGAAGCCACCGCGCCCATCACCCTGGATTGCACCGGCCGCGACGCGCTCTATCAGCGGAAACACGGCACCCGCCACCGCGATCCCATGCTCAACAAGGTTTCCATCTGGACCCTCTATCAGGACGCCAAACGCGACACCGGACTCGAAGAAGGCGCCACCACCATCGCCTACCTTCCCGGTGGCGGCTGGTTCTGGAACATCCCACTGCGCAACGGAGTGGTCAGCTCCGGCATCGTCGCCGAACGCGACTACCTCTTCAAACCCGGCGAAACCCGCGATCCCGCCGAAATCTACGCCCGCGAAATCGAGAACAACGCGTGGGTGAAAGAGCACCTCTCCGTCGGCACACAGTTCGGCGAATACTGGGTCACCGGCGAATATTCCTACCGCGCCGAACACTGCGCCAACGACGGCCTCGTCCTCGTCGGCGACGCCTTCGCTTTCCTCGATCCGGTCTTCTCCTCCGGTGTCTTCCTCGCGCTGAAATCCGGTGAAATGGCCGCGGACGCAGCGCACGCCGCCCTCGAAAAAGGCGACACCTCCGCCGCCGCCTTCGCCCAATACGGCGAGGATCTCTGCGGCCACATCGAGACCATGCGCCGCATCGTTTACGCTTTCTACGACAAGGACTTCAGCTTCGCCAAACTCATCCGCAAATACCCCGACCTCCGCCCGAAGCTCACCGACGTCCTCATCGGCAACATCGAAGGCAAGGACTACACCGACCTCGCCCAAGCCATCGCCGATTTCGCAAGTCTACCTGAACCCCTAGACTACGGCCGCGTTCCCGTCGCGGTCTGAGTGTCAGCGCGTCGTCTCCACAGGTTCTTGTCTTGCGTCTTGTGTCTTACCGTCTTGAGTCTTTGGAATGAACTTCGCCTTCCTCACAGCCGGCACCGGTTCCTACTATTGCGGAGCCTGCATGCGCGACAACGCGCTCGCGAAGTCGCTGCTCGCCGCGGGTCACCAGGTTTCCCTGCTGCCGATGTATCTTCCGCTTCAACTCGATGAGGAAATTTTGCCACAGGAACAAAACCCGATCTTTTTTGGCGGCATCAATGTCTATCTCCAGCAAAACCTTTCCCTCTTCCGGCACACGCCCCGCTGGCTTGATGATTTCCTGAACAACTCCAAGCTCCTCCGCTTCGCCGCCAAGCGCAGCCACATGACCTCCGCCCGCGTCCACGGCGCGCTGGCGCTGGCCATGCTCCGCATCGAGGGCAGCCACTTTGGCAAGGAACTCGATAAACTCATCGACTGGCTCGCCACCGAAAAGCCCGACGTCCTCTGCCTCGGAACCGCCCTCCAGGCCGGCATGATCCGCCAGCTCAAGCAGCGCCTCGGCGTGAAAATCATCTGTAGTTTCCAGGGCGAGGACAGCTTCCTCGACGGCCTTCCCGAACCGTTCAAAACCGATTGCTGGGTCGAGCTGCGCGACCGCCTCAAGGACGCGGATCTGCTTGTCGCACCCAGTCAGTTTTACGCCGACCTCATGCGCCAGCGCCTCGATGCGCCCGAACTCCGCATCGAGATCATGCCCAACGGCATCGACCTAGAAGGCTACCTCCCGCCCAAGCCAGCCTCGCCACCCGTCATCGGTTACCTCGCCCGCATGATCCGGGAAAAAGGCGTCGGGCTTCTTGTATCCGCCTTCATCCATCTGCGGAAAAACCTCCATCATCCCGACGCCCGCCTCCACATCGCAGGGGCCTGCACCGCCGGCGACGAAGCCTTGGTTTCCTCCATCAAACAACAACTCGCCGCCGCCGGACTCGCCGATCAGGTCACGTGGTCGCCGAACATTTCCCGCGAGGAAAAAGCCCGTATGCTCTCCTCGCTGACACTGTTTTCCGTCCCCGCCACCTACCCGGAAGCCTTCGGGCTCTACCTGATCGAAGCCATGGCCAGCGGTGTGCCCGTCGTCCAACCCGCCTGCTCTTCGTTTCCCGAAATCATCGAGAACAGCGGTGGCGGCGTGCTCGTCCCGCCCGGCGATCCGGTCGCCCTAGCCCAAGCCTGGTATGATCTCATGCAGAACCACACCGCCCTCCCGTCCTTGGGCGCGAGGGGGCGACGCGCGGCGGAAGGATCCTACAGCGTGGAGGCTATGCGCGAACGGTATCTCGCCCAAGCAAATGCAGTGGTGAATCGCGGAGGCTGAATGGTGAACCAAGGCTTCCGATAGGTTTCCCAAATGCCGCCCTCAAGCATGCAGGTTCGCGCTTGAACGCAGACGGGAGGAATCTCCGGGAAAAGGTCTTGTCAGGCACCGCCGCCGCCGGGAACCTCGTTCGAATGCTGCCTACGTTCAGACCCACGGAAGCCGCAAGTCGTATGACCCACTTTCTTACCAAACACCTCGCTTGGCTACTACCTGCGGTCTGCCTTGCGTATATCGCCTCGAACGTGTTCCGAGCGGCTCGTCCTTCGGAGGGCTTCGATTTCCAAGGCTTCGGGACGCTTCCGGTGGTCTCAAATGGTCGGGTGCTGCCGCTGGACTCGCTGGCGCGCCACACGCTGATGGCGATTCACGCGAAGCAAAAAGTCCCCGGCGAAGGTGCCCCCCCCACTCCCACCGCATGGCTCGCGGAACTCGCCTTCAAGCCCGCGCTCGCGGACACACGGAACATTTTCCTGATCCACCACGATGATCTGCTCGGCTTGACCGGCCTCACCCGCGGCGAGGAGAAGAGCTATTCCTACGACCAGCTCAAGCCCGCCTTCCCGGCCTTGCAGAAGGAGGCGGGACGCATCGAGAAGATCGATGCGCAGGCGCGCAGCGCGTACGAAAAAGCCCTGATGAGACTCACGCGGAACCTCTTCGCCTACAACCAGCTCAAGCACGCGCTCGCCTTGCCCAAGAAGGAGAAGATGGAAACGGAGTTCGGGCTTTTCCTGGAAAAAGTCACCGCCGCGCTGGCCGCCGCCGACAACAAGGACGCGCCGAAAGACCAGCCTCTCATCGACGACGCCTCCGCCCGCATGCGCGAGATGCTCGCCTGGGCGCCCTTCAGCGAGGTGTTCACCACGCCCTCCGGCAAAGGCGATGACGGCTGGCGCAAACTGCCCGATTCTGTGATCGACTCCGCCGACACCGGCAAGCTCCACCCCGCCGCGCTCGCCTACGCCCGCCTCGGCGATTCCTACCGCGCAGGCGACACGGCGGCGTTCAATTCCGCCATCGCGGATTACCGGAAATGGCTTTCCGGACACCGTGCCGATGCCGCCGGAAAAAGCTCGGCGGAAACGCTCTTCAACCGTGTCGCGCCCTTCTACCAAGCCATGGCCCTTTACGTCGCGGCCTTCCTATGCGCGGCGTTTTCATGGCTCAAGGTTGGCTCCATTGCTCGTGTCGCCGCATTCCGCATTTTGCTGATCGGCTTCGCGCTACACACCGCCGGGCTCATCACCCGCATGGTTCTGGAAGGTAGGCCGCCGGTTACGAACCTGTATTCCTCCGCCATCTTCATCGGCTGGGGTGTTATCGTGCTGAGCGCCGCGCTGGAAATCTTCCACCGCAACGCGATCGGCACGGCGGTCGCGGCGGCGGTCGGCTTCGCCACGCTGGTTGTTGCGCACCATCTTTCCCTTTCCGGCGACACCCTGGAGATGATGCGCGCCGTGCTCGACACGAATTTCTGGCTCGCGACCCATGTGGTCATCATTACCCTCGGTTACTCGGCCTGTTTCCTCGCGGGCGGTATCGCTATCTTTTACATCATACGCCGCGCCTTCGGCGAAATCCCCGCCGCCACCGCCGGCTCCCTGCGCGGCATGGTCTACGGGGTCATCTGTTTCGCGACGCTCACCAGCTTCGTCGGCACCGTGCTCGGCGGAATCTGGGCGGACCAATCGTGGGGCCGGTTCTGGGGCTGGGATCCGAAGGAAAACGGCGCACTGCTCATCGTAATCTGGAACGCGCTCATCCTCCACGCCCGTTGGGGCGGCATGGTGAAGGAGCGTGGCATGATGGTCATGGCGGTCTTCGGGAACATCATCACCTCGTGGTCATGGTTCGGCACCAACATGCTCGGCATAGGCCTCCATTCCTATGGATTCACCAATGCCGCGTTCTTCTGGCTCTCCGCTTTCATCGTCTCGCAACTCGTGCTGATGGGGCTGGGGTATCTGCCGGTGCGGAAAGTGGGGGCGCGTGGTTCGGTGGAACTCCGAGCCGAGGAGAAACAGGTTTCCTGATTTCCGGTAGGGCTGATCCGGCACGGCCGGCCCCTTACGCACCGCTCAATCGGACGGGAGTGAGATCTCGAAATAAAAGCCAGACTCACCACGGTTTCACTACCATTCCGGGATTACAGCTCCTCCGGTTTTGATCAGGGCCGACCGAGCCGGATCAGCCCTACCGGTATGCAAAAGCCCGTAGCTTTTCTCAAAACCCCCGCCGCTTCGCTGCGATCCATGCGTCTTCCATTTCGCCGAGGGTGGCGGCTTCGAGGGTTTTTCCGGCGACCTTGAGGATTTTCTCCATCTCCCCGAAGCGGCGCTCGAATTTGGCATTGGCGCGGGCCATGAGGACTTCGGGGTCGATCTTGCGGAAACGGGAGAGGTTGACGACAGAGAACAGCAGGTCTCCCAGCTCCTCCTCGACGGCGGGCATGTCCTGTTCGTCGATAGCGGATTGAAGTTCTAACAACTCCTCGCGGATCTTGGAAATCACGCCGGTTTCCACCGGCCAGTCGAAGCCGATCTTGGCGGCTTTTTTCAGGAGCTTCGCAGCACGTATGAGGGCGGGCAGGCCTTTGCCGGTGCCGTGGAGGTAAGGCACATCGGCCTCGCCTTTCTCGCCGCGCTTGATCGCGTCCCATTGTTTCAGAACCGCGTCGGGATCGCCCGCCACCGCCTCGCCGAAAACGTGCGGATGGCGGCGGATGAGCTTGTCAGAAATCCCTTTCGCCACCGCGTCGAGATCGAAGCGGCCGGTTTCCTGCGCGATCTCGCTGTGGAAAACCACCTGGAGCAGGAGGTCGCCGAGTTCCTCGCGCATGTCGGTGTCATCGCCGCGCTTGATCGCATCGACTGTTTCGTAGGCTTCCTCGATGAGGTTCGGCACGAGCGATTCGTGGGTCTGCTCGGCGTCCCACGGGCAGCCGCCCGGTGCGCGCAGGCGGTGCATGATGGCACGCAGCCGTTCGAGTTCCGGCATGCCGTTTCCGCTGATCATTTCTTCGTCTGTCATAAGCCTTGTTTCTCGCCTTTCTTTGCCGCGCGGTGGAGCACATCGCGTTCCGCATCCGTCAGGCTCTGGAAGCCGTCGCGGGAAATTTTGTCAAGGATTGCATCCACCTCTGATTGCCCATGAAGATCGATCAACGTGCGCGGGCGGATTTTCGGAGTGAAATCGGAAGCGGGTCGGCCGCGAGGGGAGCTCATCTTGCCACGCACCCAGCCCGTCCAGCCGTGGGTTTTCATCAGGAAAAAACCCATGATCGCGCCGCCGAGGTGACCGGCCTCACCGCCCTCGTTGCCACCGATTTTCAGGACGATGGATCCCACCGAGATGACGAGCAGCGCCAGGGCGAGTTGGCGCATGGTCAATGTGATGGGAGGGAAAAGTAGCGAAACACGCATCGTAGGGGCGATCACCGCCACGCCGACGAGAATGCCGTAGATACCGGCCGAGGCGCCGACCAATCCCGTTTGCAGGTCGTTGTCTGGCAGCGCGCCCGTCAGTACTAGGCCTGAGTAGAATGCAGCCCCGCCGACGCCGCAGAGCAAGTAGAAGAAAAGGAATCTCTTCTCCCCCCACCAGCGCTCCATCCAGGGGCCGAAGAAAAACAGTCCGATGCAGTTAAAAAGCACGTGGCCGACGCTGCCATGGATAAACTGGAAGGTGATGAATTTCCACACGGCAAAGTCGAACAGCGCGGAGTCGATGGCAAAGGTGAAGCGTTCGCGGATCGCGAAATCGAAAAGCAGCATATCGGCGAAGTGGATTCCGAGGTTCAGAATCAGCAACCATTTCACGACCGGCGTCAGTTGCGCCATCATTCCGCCGTTGTTAGAAACCCTTCGCTCCGCAAAACTCATCTCGTCTGGGAGTATCCGTGGAGCTTCTTATTTTCCAAGCCGCAACTTCGTTAACAGGAATTCCACGCGAACCGAATCTACCAGCCGCACACACGCACGGACATGAAGTTATGGCGTTTTCTCGGTTGAATCTTTTTCTCGGCTGAATCTGCTTCTGGTCGGCGGGCTTTAGCTGTATTACTCGTTCCGCATCGGCAGTGAATGTGTCACTGCTAACCAACATCCCGAATCCACTATGAAACCCCATGTATCCATGCTTCTGCTAGCACCGCTCGCCGCATTCACTTTCTCATCATGCGGGAAACCCGCTGACTCCGGCGAAACCGCCGCTGGAGGCGTTGTTCGCGAGGTCTACGGCAAGATGCCCGACGGTCGCGAGGTGGCAATTTTCACCCTGACCAACGCCAACGGACTGCGCGCCCGAGTCACCGAATACGGCGCCATCCTCGTCTCGATGGAAGTCCCCGACCGCGACGGCAAACTGGCCGACGTGACCCACGGCTACGACACGTTCGACGGCTGGCTGACTAATACCTCGTATTTTGGTGCCACCGTCGGGCGCTTTGGAAACCGCATCGGAAAAGGCAAGTTCACCCTCGATGGCAAGGAATACAGCCTCCCTACAAACAACGATCCGGGCGGCATTCCCTGCCACCTCCATGGCGGTGTGACTGGTTTCGATAAAGTCCTTTGGTCCGGAAAGACGGTCGGCGAAAACAGCGTCGAGTTCACTTATCTCTCCAAAGACGGTGAGGAAGGCTACCCCGGAAATTTATCAGTAAAGGTCAGATACTCCCTCAATAATGACAACGAACTCAAATGGGAAGCTAACGCCACCACCGATGCCCCCACCGTCATCAACCTCGTGCACCACTCCTATTGGAACCTCAGCGGCAATCCGCAGATCCCGATCAATCGGCACCAGTTGCAGCTCGCTGCCGATCACTATCTTCCGACCAACGCCGGACTCATTCCCACGGGCGAGATCGCCCCGGTGGTTGGCACCCCGATGGATTTTACCAAACCCACCGCCATCGGAGAGCGCGTAGAAGCCGATTTCGAAGCGTTGAAATTCGGAGGCGGCTACGACCACGCCTGGGTGCTGCGTAAAGCCGATGGCCTCCGCCTCGCCGCGCGCCTCAAGGAACCGGACAGCGGTCGGGTCATGGAAATCGACACTGACCAGCCCGCCATCCAGTTTTACGGCGGCAACTTCCTCGACGGCACCGTGGCCGGCAAGGGCGGCGTAAAATACGCCCACCGCACCGCTCTCTGCCTCGAAACCGAAAATTTCCCCGACGCGCCCAACCACCCGGATTTTCCGACTGCAGTGCTGCGTCCCGGCGAGACCTATTCCCACACCATGGTTCACCGGTTCCTCGCCGAATAGGCACAGGAAATCGGACTCATTATGAGGAGTAAAACGAGCTCGGTGGATTTTACCGACCGAAACAAGGAATTATGAACCCTAAATCCAAAGTTGAGTAAAGCATCGTTTGGCTTCAGGTCATATGGTAGATGAGTTGTGTCAAATAACCACACGCCGCCTCCCTTCACCAAAAATACAAACGATTTGTAACCCTTTTTTCGCGCTCGGCTAGTTCGCCTCGCGCGCACGGCTTGGCTCCGTGCTGACAAAGCGCTTCACGCCTTGCTTGGCATCGAACGTTTTCCTGGAACTGACACTGTGCGCCATCTTTTCATGCGTTTCCGTCAAGGTCACATTGAAGAGTTTTGGCGGTCGCTTTGGAAATGGTTACTCGCCCTTTTATGGCACCAGCGAGCAGATCCGTCTTCTCCAAAAAGCGAACCAAGGGATCACCGATTTCATCCAGTCGAACTACGCCCGCGTCGTCGCCGACCTAAAACGCAACATCCGCATCTTCACCTCCGCGAACTCAGTCGTGTTCGGTTTTTTGTGCGACATCATCTTCAAGCGCGTACGCATCACGACGGGCATCGTCAACGCGTTTCTCGAAGCTGTCGGATCGGTGGCATCGGCGGTGCCCTGCTAGCGGTGCGGACCCCCGAATTTGGCTCGCGCAGACAGGCATCGCTTTCTAGTATTTCCGCATGGCAAGTATCGGCACTCCTTTCACTGACGGCGCGACGCGCGTGATGCTTTGCGGCTCGGGCGAGCTGGGGAAGGAGGTGGTGATCGAGTTGCAGCGCTACGGCGTCGAGGTCATCGCAGTGGACAGCTACGCGAACGCGCCGGCGATGCAGGTGGCGGATCGTACTCATGTCGTTTCCATGCTCGACGGCGCCGCGCTGCGCGCAGTGATCGAGGCCGAGCGCCCTCACCTAATCATACCCGAGGTGGAGGCGATCGCGACGGACACGCTCGCGGAAATCGAGGCGGAGGGACTCGTCGCGGTCATCCCCACGGCGCGCGCCACGCAACTCACGATGAACCGCGAGGGCATCCGCCGGCTCGCCGCCGAGGAACTCGGTTTAAAAACCTCGCCCTACCGTTTCGCCGCCGAAGGGGACTATCATGCCGCCGTGGAGGAGATCGGCCTGCCCTGCGTGGTGAAACCGATCATGAGCTCCTCCGGCAAAGGCCAGAGCACCGTCAAGAGCCCCGAGGACATCCAGGCGGCGTGGGATTACGCGCAGAAAGGCGGCAGGGGGGGGAAGGGGAAGGTGATCGTCGAGGGCTTCGTGGATTTCGATTACGAGATCACGCAGCTCACCGTGCGTCATGCGGGCGGCACATCGTTCTGCGAACCCATCGGCCACATCCAGGTCGATGGCGACTATCGTGAAAGCTGGCAGCCGCAGCCGATGAGCGAGATCGCTCGCCAGAGGGCGATGGACTGCGCCAAGGCCGTCACCGACGCTCTCGGCGGCCGCGGGATTTTCGGCGTGGAGCTGTTCGTGAAAGGTGACGAGATCATCTTCTCCGAGGTCTCGCCGCGTCCCCATGACACCGGCATGGTTACGATGATTTCGCAGGATCTTTCGCAGTTCGCCCTGCATGCGCGCGCGATCCTCGGGTTGCCGATTGCGGAGATCCGGCTCCACGGGCCCTCGGCCTCGGCGGTGCTGCTCGTCGAGGGGGAATCGCATTCCATATGCTACGGCGGGCTCGAAAACGCACTCGCCGAGCCTGATACCCAAATTCGCCTTTTCGGAAAACCCAATGTCGCGGGCAAACGCCGGATGGGCGTCGCGCTCGCAAGGGGTAGCGATATCGAAAAGGCACGCGAAAAAGCCCAGAATGCCATCGCTGCGATTGAGGTGAGGCTGTGAGACTTGCGGGAAGTTCTCGATCACGGGGCGAACCTCGGTTAATTTGCCGCTGCCCATGACTCTCAAGGAACTCGGCTGGACTCCGGAACTTGAAACCGCCTTCGCGCCCTATCGCGAAAAAGGCTGGGTTCCCGCGCGCCTGATCCGAGAGACCTCGATCAATTTCTCCGCGTTCCTCGATGGCGGCGAGGAGATCCACTGCATCCTCTGCGGGCGGCTCTGGAACGCGGCGGTGGTGGATTCCGATCTGCCTGCCGTTGGGGATTGGGTGGCGATCGAGGAGGGAGACGACGACAACCCGCACGTGATCCGCGCCCAGCTCCCGCGCCGCACGGTGTTTTCCCGGAAAATGCCCGGCAACAGCAGCCAGGCGCAGGTGATCGGAGCGAACATCGATGTCGTCACCGTGGTCACGGACGCCGGTTCGGATTTCAACCTCCGCCGCATGGAGCGCTATTTCACGCTGATCCATCTCAGCGGCGCGAAGCCCGTGGTGTTGCTGAACAAGTCCGACCTTTTCACCAAGACGGAGCTGAAACAGGCTGCGGCGGGAATTTCAGCGCTATCTACGGACGCGGCCGTTCACATCACCTCCGCGCTGAAAGGGGAGGGCTTGAAAGCGATCCGCTCGCATCTCGCGCCGGGAGTTACGATGTGCATCGTAGGTTCCAGCGGGGTGGGGAAATCGACCCTCGTGAACCAGCTCTACGGTGAGGAATGGCAGTGGACGAGCGAGGTGAACGAGACCACCGGCAAAGGCCGCCACACCACCACCACCCGCGAGCTTGTCCCGCTGGACGGCGGCGGGATGCTGATCGACAACCCCGGGATGCGCGAGATCCAGATGTGGACGGACGAGTCCACGCTGCGCGGCAGCTTCGAGGACGTTGCCGCGCTCACTGCCGAGTGCAGGTATTCCGATTGCAGCCACGTGAACGACGCGGGCTGTGCGATCCGTAAGGCTGTCACGGAGGGAAAACTCGATCCCGCCCGCTATGAATCTTTCCTGAACCTCGAAACCGAAATCGAAGCCCTCCGCAAACGCGCGAAAAAACGCCAGATGGCCACCGAGCGTTGGCACAAACGCAACCACCGCGTCAAAGCGCGCAACCTCGACGACCGAATCCAACTCGAAAAAGACGAACGTGGTGAAATCTAAGTCATATTTTGCAGCTGTGCTGCTTTGTCTTGCTGTCGCATGCCTTCCCGCTGCCGCGCAAATGGGGAAGATTTTGGAACAGGCAGGCGCAGCGCCAGCCGAGAAGGCTAAGGAGTCCCCGAATCTCCGGACCCAGTTGCTGAAATGGAAAACCGAGGAGGAAGCGGGACTGGAACGCCTGAACCGCTACAGCGACTCCGGCCAACTTCCCGAAGGCATCGATTCCATTGATATTTCGACGCGCCGCAGGATCTTCGACCAGGCTCTCCTCGCTATAACGCGTCACCTTCTGATTCTCGACGTTATACAGGGTTCCAAGGATACGTTAAAAGAGCTGGAAGCCGCCGCCGCCGCCTGGAAGGGCTTCGATACTCCGCCTCCTTACTCCGTTCTGATGGTTGACGAACTCCTGGAGAAAAAAGAGGCGGTGGAAGGGAAGCAGGCATCGAACCGCTCTTCGGCACATGTCTATACAACCACCCTGGATGGACTACTCAAGGAATCAAAAGCGGTGGAAGAGCAGATTGCTGCGCTCTCCAAGCCGGACGCGAATGATGCAGCCAGTCAGTGGAAGCTGGAAACCGCAAAGGCGAAGCAAAGGGCATACTTCATTCGCGCCAGCAGCCTCAAATACTCTCTATCGTCGCTGGAATACTTGATCGCCAGTGGATCGGTTGAGATCTCGCTGCTTAATCGCAAAATCAAGGAGGCGGGCGACAATCTTTCGTTCACCAGTGAGGATATGGATCGAATCAAGTCTGCATCCGCAGACCGCCAAGCTGCTTTGCGCAAGGAGCTGGCAAATGTGCGGAAAAGGCTGGGGAAGATACATGACGAGAAGGTTTCCGCAGCCGCCGCACTCACCAAAGCTAGGGAAAATCCGGAGCCCGTTCCTGGGTCTATCGAGCTCGCCGAACTCAATGTAGAGACCGCTGTGCTGGAGGCCGATTCCCTGCAGGCGCTCTCCGACTTCCTCGATTCCTTCGTCCTGATCGAGGCTTTTGTTCCTGAGGCCTATGAGAGCCGTTTCGAACTCCTTACACCCAAGAGTCCCGAGAATAGGAAACATGCATTGGAGACGCTTACGGCAATGTATGCGCAGCTTGATGCATTGGATGTCGTTGCGAAGAACGAGCTCGCTGCCGTTGCAGCGGACGTAGGCAAGCAGCAGTCGCGCTTGTCGTTAGTTTCCGCCGACGATCCGAAGCTCCCATTACTGAGCAGGCAGCGGACCGTTCTATGGGAGAAGCAGGCGATCGTTCAGCGCGCGCATCAGAGCATCGTGAACCAACGTAGGACCCTCTCTCGCTGGATTGCCGACTACCGGGCGAAGGAGGAAGCTCCGTGGTATATGCCCGTCACGGAAGCATTTTCCAAAGGATGGGATGCCCTCAATAGGCTCTGGAACATATCAGTGAACAGCTACGAGGAAACCATCGAGATCGACGGGCAGAAAGTCGCCCAGATGCGTTTCGTAAGCCTCGGCGATATTATCACGGCGGTGGTGCTTTTCGTTATCGCCTATCTCATCGCGGCGATGATCAGCCGCCGTGTCCAGCGCATCCTAATCCACCGCCGGCTTATCGGGGAGGCTCAGGCACGCACCCTCAGGAACTGGCTGATGCTGCTGGTCGCGTTTTTGCTCGCGTTTGCCACGCTCAGTTGGTTGAGCATACCGATCACGATCTTCGCGTTCCTCGCCGGCGCGCTGGCCATCGGCGTCGGCTTCGGCACGCAGACAATCATCAAGAACTTCATTAGCGGCATCATCCTGCTGTTCGAGAGGAAAGTCCGCGTCGGCGACATCATCGAGGTGGACGGGATTAACGGGGTGGTCTCGGAAATCAACACCCGCTCGTCCATTGTCCGCGGGTTCAACGGTATCGAGAACCTGATTCCCAACTCGCTATTCCTCGAAAACCGGGTAGTGAACTGGACGTTAAACTCCCGCCTGCTGCGCCGCGAGCTGACGGTTGGGGTGGTCTATGGTTCGCCCGCGCAATCAGTGATCGATTTCTTGAACGATGCGGCGGCGCGCCATGGACTCATCCTTAAAGATCCAGCCCCGTTCGCGGTGATGTCGAATTTCGGCGCCACCTTGGTGGAGTTCACTCTGTATTTCTGGATCGAGCTAAACGACAAGACCAACAGCCTCGTCGTGGCGAGCGACCTGCGCATCATGATCGAAAAGGGTCTCACCGAACTCGGAGTGAGCCTGCACCCTCCGTTATTAGAAGCAGAGGAGGCGAGGAGACGCGCCGCAGACACCCCCACAAGCAGCGCGAAACTCAGCTTGCCATGACAGGCACGGAGCCGATCTACGTGTGCGGCGCGACGGCGTCGGGAAAGACGGCATACGCCCTCTTGCTCGCACTAGAGACCGGCGGCGAGATCGTAAATGGCGACGCCTTCCAGCTTTTTCATGGCATCGAGACGCTCAGCGCCGCGCCCTCGCCCGCGGAAAGGGCGGCTGCGCCGCATCATCTTTTCGGCGTTCTGGCGCCCGGTGACCGCTGCGACGCGGGACGTTACGTGGAGATGGCGGGCGCGGTGATCGCCGAGATCCGCTCGCGCGGGAAAACGCCCATTGTGGTGGGCGGCTCCGGGCTTTACCTCAAGTTCCTCACTCACGGCCCTTCGCCGCTTCCGCAGGGCGATGGCAAACTGCGCGCGGTGATGGACGCCCGCCCGCTGGAGGAACTTTTCGCAGAACTGGAGAAACTCGACCCCGCCGAGGCCGCGCGGGTGGATCGACACAACCCTCGTTACGTTTCCCGGGCGCTGGAGATCTGCTTGCTGAGCGGAAAAAAAGTTTCCGAAATGCGCGACTCCTGGGAGGAAAAAACCCGTGCCGTCGAGGCGACTCTCCGAGGTATCTGGCTGATCCGAGGCCGCGAAGATCTACACCGCCGCATTGCTCTGAGGACGGAAAAGATGCTGGCTGATGGAGCTGTCCAGGAGGTCGCTGTGCTGGATGGCGTGCCGGGAAATTGGGAAAAAGCGATCGGCGTGAAGGAAATCCGCCGCCTGCTTTCCGGCGAGATCGACCGCGCTGAATGCGCCGAACTCATCACCGCCGCCACTCGCCAATATGCGAAACGGCAGGAGACATGGTTCCGCAGGGAAAAATGGCTGCGGCGCGCGGAGTTGTGAATCCTAGGGGAGCACACGCGCCCTCGCGTGTTGCGGAGCGCGCCTTCGCGGTCCGCTGGCCGGAAAGATCCTGTGCGCCATAAAAGCGAAACAACGCCCGCCCCATCTCCAGCCAAGTTTCCGGCGAGGGCACGTGTGCTCCCCCTCATTTTTTTACCTCTCCTCCGGCAAGCCGTAATCCATTGGGCATGGATATCAGATGCAATCCGCCGCCACGCTCAGTGCTTGCATGACCGCCGCTTTGCGACGATGGAAGGGGCATGGATCGCTGGTTTTTGATCGCTGCAACCACACTCGCCGCTGTGGCGGGGGTGCGCGGCTTGCTGATTCTGAGGCACGGGAACAAGAGCCGATGGACCGTGTGGTGGATGATCGCCGCGCTGCTCTGCCAGATGGGCTACCTCGTGATCCGGGGGGAAATGCGCGGGGCGTGCCCATTGCGGAGCATCGGTGAAATTTCCGTGTATCTCGCTTGGTCGCTGACCCTTTTCTACCTGCTCGTCGGGCCGATGTACCGGATTTCCCTGCTCGGGGTGTTCACCGCGCCGGTGGTTGTCCTTTTCCAGGGCTTCGCACTTCTGCCGAGCCGGCTCGCCGCGAATCCGGAAAAAATCCTGAACACGAACCCGTGGGGCGAGACGCACTCCGCGATGTCGGTGCTGGCTTACGGCGCGCTGGCGCTCGCGGCGGTGGCCGGGGTCATGTTTCTTATGCTCGACCGACAACTTAAGGATCACGATTTGAAAAGCGGGCTTTTCCGGAACCTGCCGCCGGTGCGTGAGCTGCTTGTTTCCTTGGAGAGGCTGCTGTGGATCGGGATGATCCTGCTGACCATCGGGCTGGTGGCGGGTTTGTTGATGCCGCACGGGGATGGCGCGTGGGCGCACCTGATCGCGGCGGTGGCGGTGTGGACGGGATACGTCGCACTGATGGCGGTGAAGCGGATCCGCGGCATCACCGGGCGGCGGTTCGCGCTGGGGGCGGTCGCGCTGTTCATTCTTTCACTGGGGGTTTTCGCTTTCGTCTGATGGAACTCGCCTGCCTGGGACTGAATCACAGAACGGCGCCCGTCGAGGTGCGCGAGCGCTTTGCCGTGGGCAACACCAAGCTCGGTGAGGCCGCTCGGAGTCTGTTAGAAACGGCGGGCGCGGCGGAAGGCGTGGTCGTTTCCACCTGCAACCGCACCGAGTTCTACCTCGCCGCCGAGGATGCGGGGGAGGCGGTGCGACGGCTGGAGGATGGCCTCGCGGAAAAAGTCCATGGCCACATGGAGCCCTTCTACCTCCATCGCAAGGCCGATGCTGTGCGGCATCTCTGCAAGGTCGTCAGCGGGCTGGACTCCATGTTGCTCGGCGAGACGGAAATCTTCGGCCAGGTGAAGCAGGCCTACCAGGCTGCGCACGAGGCGGGAGCTACGGGCCCCACGCTGAACCGCCTTTTCCAGAAAGTCTTCGGTGTCGGAAAAAAAGTCCGCACGCAGACATCGATTCAGGAGGGTTCCACCTCCATCGGCAACGTGGCGGTGGAATTGGCGGAGAAAATTTTCGGCCACCTGAAGGACAGCGAGGTGATGGTGCTCGGTGCGGGGGAGATGAGCCGCCTGACGGCGAAAGCCCTCGTCTCGCGCGGCGCGAAATCGGTGATCGTCGCGAACCGCACCCACGAGCGTGCCTTGGAGCTGGCCGCTGAGATGAACGGGCGGGCGGTGCGTTTCGATGATTGGCTGCCTGTGCTCAAGGACGTGGACGTCGTCATCTCCTCCACCGGCGCGCCGCACACCGTGATCCACGCGAAGGATATCGAGTCCGTCCGCCGCGCGCGCAAATTCCGCCCGTTGTTTCTCATCGATATCGCCGTTCCGCGCGACATCGAGCACGCCGTCGGCGAGATCGAGGAGATCTATCTCTACGACATCGACGCCCTCGAGCAACTCGCCAACGAAGCCCGCGCCCGCCGCTCCCAGCAGATCGCCGAGTGCGAAAAAATTATCGAGGCGGAGCTGGTTAAGTTGTTTTGAGTGCGGCGATGATTCGCCGCTTTTGTTCACGGGGGATTCCGGTGATCGTGGGCGCGCGGCACTTTCCAACCTCACCCTGTATCGCGCCTAAGAATACAAAAGCGGCGAAGAGATCGCCGCAGTCAAAAGCCGCTTTCCCCTGGCATTTGCTTATGCCATCTCTTGCGACATGGACATCTCCTGGCCGCATGCCCCGCCGCACAACTGTTTCGCGCCCGGATTGTATATGGTCACCGCTGGCACCTATCTGAAGCAGCATCATCTCAAATCCCGCGCCCGTCTTCGTCATTTCTGCGAAACCTTGGTTGATGGGGCAGCGACCCATGGGTGGGAACTCCAAGCTTGGGCGGTTCTGATCAATCACTACCATTTGATCGCGAAATCGCCGCAGGAGGGAAAGGTGTCGCTCGCGAAATGGATCGGCTCGCTTCATAGGAAAACGGCGATCCACCTCAACGGTTTGGATGAGACGCCGGGGAGAAAGGTTTGGCATAACTATTTCGACACGCCGCTTACCTTTCAGAAGTCCTACTTCGCCCGATTGAATTACGTAAACAACAACGCGGTGAAACATGGGCTAGTGCTGAGGGCTGTCGATTATCCTTGGTGCTCGGCTGCGTGGTTCGAGAAAAACAGCACGCCCGCTTTCCGGAAAACCATCGAATTCTTCAAAACCGACGATCTCAACGTTTTCGATGATTATTGAGGCGCAGCCTTTTTGAGTGCGGCGATGATTCGCCGCTTTTGTTCACGGGGGATTCCGGTGATCGTGGGCGCGCGGCACTTTCCAACCTCACCCTGTATCGCGCCTAAGAATACAAAAGCGGCGAAGAGATCGCCGCAGTCAAAAGCCATGAATCCCGCCCTCGAAACCCTAGCTATTGCCTCGCGTGAGCATCCCATTGTATGGCCCGCGCTGTTCCTCGGCGCGGAGCCGCATCCGAATTTGCTCCGCGCCACCGCATGGCAGCCGATCAAGCCGCTGGCCGATCAATGCGTGGCCGCCGGGATGACGATGGCCGATGATCCGCAAGGGAGATATCCCACCGTGTTTTTCCTGCCCGGAAAATCCAAGGAAGAGACGCTCGCCGGTTTCGCCCGCGCCCATGATCTCCTCGCGCCCGGCGGCATGCTGATCGCCGCCCTCGCGAACACATCGGGTGCCGCCCGTTTCGAGAAAGAACTCTCCAAAGCTACGCCGCTGCTCTTCTCCGTTTCAAAAAACAAGTGTCGCGCCTTCGCCGTCGGGAACGCGGAACCATGGGACACCTCTGTCCTTGCCGCGTGGCGCAGTCTTTCCGAACCCCGCCTCATCCCGGATACTACATTCACCGTAGTTCCCGGCGTGTTCAGTGTGGATCACATCGATCCCGGCTCCGCCCTCCTCGCGCAACACCTGCCGCCTTCCCTGCGCGGCGAGGTGGCGGATCTCGGCGCCGGTTGGGGTTTCCTCAGCCATGCCGCCTTGGAAAAATGCCCGAACATTTCCCGCATCGATCTCTTCGAGGCGGATGCCCGCGCCCTCGCTTGCGCTCGGAAAAATGTCACCGGCCCGGCGCAATTTCACTGGCACGATGTAACCTCCGGCCTTCCGGTGAAATACGACCATATCCTCACGAACCCGCCCTTCCACTCCGGGCAGGTGCGCGACATCGGCCTCGGTCATGCTTTCCTAACCAGCGCCGCCCGCTCCCTGAGACGCGGTGGCAGCCTCCACCTCGTAGCTAACCGCCAGCTGCCTTACGAGGCGCATCTCGTATCCCTCGGCCTCCGCCCGAGGCTCCTCGCGGAAACGGGTGTTTTCAAGGTGATCACCGCCACGTAGCGACTAAAGAAAAGAACCCGGTTCGGAGGAAGCGTTTCGCGTTTAGCGCTGTTCCTCTTCATGATGGCAGCTGGCGCGAAGGCAAGCCCTACCCGAATCCGTGGCTCCCGCTCTGGCATCGGAATCTCGTAGTTAAGCACTTTGGGGTTTCTGGCTTCAGGATTCTGGTGTCTCTTTCCCCCATGTCCGCACCCGCCCCCAGTCGCCCCCGCGTCAATGTCCGCCGTCCGGATGTGATGGAGCTCGTCTCCGCGCAGGTCGCTGTCCATTACCGCTCCTCGCTCGTCGAGAAAATCAAGGATATGGGCGGGAAGATCACCAGTGGCGACACCACGCTGGTGCTTGCGAAGGATTTCGGATTCTGCTACGGCGTCGAGCGGGCGATCGACCTCGCGTATGCCTCGCGGAAAGTGTTTCCCGAAAACCGGATTTTCCTCATCGGCGAGATTATCCACAACCAGGAGGTGAACCGCCAGCTCCGCGAAATGGACATCGTTTCGCTGCCTTGGAAGGAAATCGACGCGACCTATGACGAACTCGGTCCCGAGGATGTGGTGATCGTCCCCGCCTTCGGGGCTCCGACCCATTTCATGGCGAAGCTCGATGAGCGCGGCTGCTACACGGTGGATACGACCTGTGGCGACGTGATGAAAGTCTGGCGGCGTGTGCGTGGTTACGCAAAGGAGGGTGTGACCTCAATCATCCACGGCAAGGCCGGTCATGAGGAGACGCGCGCCACCGCCTCCCGCGCCGCCGGCGAGGATGGGCAGGGTCACTACCTCGTCATACTCACCATCGCGGATGCGGACTACATCGCGGATTTCATACGCCATGGCGGTGACAAGGCCGCTTTTCTGGAGCGTTTTAAGGGTGGCTGCGAGCAGGGCTTTGACCCTGATGTCCACCTGCGGAAAATCGGCCTGGCGAACCAAACGACCATGCTGAAGGGCGAGACTCTTGAAATCCAAAAGCGCCTCGCCGCCGCCATGAAAGACCGCGATGGCTCGGAGGAGAATTTCCATGTTTTCGACACGATCTGCGGCGCGACGCAGGAGCGGCAGGACGCGCTGTTCGAGATGCTGGAAACGAAAATGGATCTGCTGCTCGTCGTGGGCGGATACAACTCCTCCAACACCGCCCACCTCGTCGAGATTGGCGAAAAGGAGCTTCCCACTTTTTTCATCCGAGATGCCGGGCAGATTCGCTCGCTGGAGGAGATTGTCCACTACGACCTCCATCACCGCGAGGAGCGCACCGCAAACTACGCGGATGTGTTTTCCGGAAAGGAGCACGTCACCATCGGGCTCACGGCGGGTGCGTCCTGCCCGAACAACCTCATCGAGGCTACGGTCCGGAAAGTGTTCGAGCTGCGAGGGAGTCCGCTGGAGTGATGGCGAGCCCTCACGCCAGATCCATCACCAGCACCTTCGCCCACATCTCGCGGTGATCGCCGGAGAAGGCGTCGTGGATAGGATCGGCTTTCTGGTATTTCTCATGGGCTTCCATGGTGTCGAAATGGAATGAGATGCCGTAATCCCATGAGTGGTCGGTCACGGGGCGCGCCTCGGTGGCAGCGGGTTTGCCCCAACGGGCTTTGGAGATGTTCGGGGATTTCATCAACTCAGCAAGCGCGGCCTCCATACGGGCACCGCCGACCTCGTTCTTGAACTCATCTTTTAACCAGAAATAGACATGGTGTTCCATGCGCCCATCCTGCCTGCGGCTAGGTGGAAAATCCAAGCACGAAGCACGAAAACCGAAATGAAGATATCATTTAAGGCTTCGGGCTTTGGGTTTCGTGCTTTCCTCAAAGATATTTTATGAACGCGGAATACACTTCCGGCGGAATGTCTAAGAGGCCGTAGTCCTTGGAAGAGACGAAGAGCAGGCTCTGCTTGCCCTTGCCGAGGAGCTGGCCTTCGGAGCCGAAAATCTGGTGCTCAAGGGTGCAGAACTTACGATTGAAATCGCTGACGCAGATCTTGACCGTGATCGTATCGAATTCGCGCGTCTCACGGACGAACTTGTGCTCGAAGGAGCGGGTGAGGATGTAGAACTTCGTGGTCTTTAGGTCGAAGTCCGGCATGGCGGCGTTGAAAAACAGCTCGCGGGTTTTCCCGACGTAAAGCGGATACATACCGAAGTAGACATTGCCCACCGAGTTCGTGTCCTGATAGGTCGCGACCATCGAATAGACGAACCATTTCCCCTCGAAATGGCCCTTCAGATCGTGGGTGCCTGCCGAAACGGGCGCCGCGACCTCGGAGCGGGGCGCAGGTGATTCGGTTTTTGAAATCGCTTTGATGGCGG
Source organism: Prosthecobacter debontii (assembly GCA_945869855.1). Lineage (GTDB taxonomy): Bacteria > Verrucomicrobiota > Verrucomicrobiia > Verrucomicrobiales > Akkermansiaceae > Luteolibacter. The sequence continues at coordinate 11,994 of CAMBQC010000003.1, read as the reverse complement.
GGATTTCGGCGGCGGCGCGTGTAACCTCGCCCGCCTTTTCCGTGACAAGTCGCAGCAGATCCGTGGTGGTGACGAGCCAGACCACATAGACCAACGGCAGCAGGGAACCCAGATACATCAGCACGTTGAGTTTTACCATGTAGCCGAACGCGAAGACCACCAAGCAAAGGCACGCCATGGAGAACATGCGGATCTGCGGCAGGGGTTGCTGGCTGTTTGGCACAAAACAGCGGGCGACCGCCAGTGCCGCGTATCCGACGAAAAACGAGGCGAAGAACACCATGAAATACTCCACCTCGAATTTCCCGAAATAACCGCCAAGCGCGATCACTCCGATGATGAGAAAAGTCGGGATCGGTGAGGCGATGAGCGGCTTCGGGATGAGGGAGATCAGCATGTTCTCGCTGCGCTCTACGTTCCGACCGAGGAACCATTTCAACGCGACGTATCCGCTGTCGAGGGTGGTCAGCACGCAGATGCAGAGGAAACCGAAGTAGGCGATGGGGACGAGCGAGTTCCCGTCGAAAGCTCCGCCGAAATGGCGAGTGACAAGATCGTGCGCGTAGTGGAGACCGTCGAGGCCGCTTTTCCTCACCGAGAAATCGTCCGCGTGCCCTATCACCCACATCGCGAGCGAGCCGTGGAAGAGAAGCAGGAGGAAAAAGATCACGCCGCCGAAGATGTAGCTGAGGCGGATCGAGCTTTCCTCACGGTGGATCTGGATCGCGCGCTGCCAGTGCTGGAGATCCAGCCATGGCCCGACGAGCAGCCCCACGACGAGAGGAATCGCGTAGCCCCAGAAACGGTTCGGCGAGTGGTCGTAGGTGAGATTGTCAGCTGTGCCGTTGATGCCTTTCCCGAGATCGAAAAGATTGTGGTGAGAAAGGATGGTGATCACGCAGACAAGAAGCAAAGTCCCCAGCAAAGCATGGCCGGCCTTGATTTTCCCAATCCCGAACTCCTCGCCAAACAGGCAGCCCATCGCCAGTAGGACGAAAACGACCATGGTCATCGAGAGCCCGAGCAGGACGGGCGTGCCCATCTGCGTCGGCAGGAAAAGGGGCATGAACAGGTATTTCACCAGCGCGAAAACGGTCAGCGAGAGCGCGACGACCTGGTAGATGTAGAAGATGAGCCGGAAGGGCTTGGAGAATTTGTCGAAAAACAGTGCCAGCGACTCATGACCGCCTGGGTGGCGTTTCGCGACGATCTGCGTGAGGTAACCGAAAAGCATCAGTCCGATCGCGTTCGGAATCGCGAACATCAGCAGCCCTTTCATCCCGAACATGAAAGAGATCTGGACGCTGAAAAACAGCCCCAAGCCCCACATCCACGCCAAGGCGACGGAATTCCCCCAAAACAAAGCGTTCAGCCAGCGCAAATTCATGCGCAGACACTCCCCACTTTTCCTAACTTCCGCAAGCTCCACGTGGGCAGAAGACACAAGACCTAGAGACACAAAAGGGCAGACGCGCCCTTTCGGCCTCTTTCTTTCGGCCTCTTTTCTTGTGTCTTGCGTCTCCAAGTCTTGTGTCTTTCCCAAAGTTTAGGGTTTGAAATCCCCGCCTCACCCCTTTTAATCCCCGCCCCAGCCATCTACCATGATCGAAAACCTTCGCAAATACACCGGACTCATTATCGTCCTCTTCGTCCTCGTTCTGATTGGATTCCTTTTCATGGACACCAGCACCATGCGCAGCGGCGGCGGCGGGAGACCCTACATGAAGGTCTCGGGACGCACCTACACCGACAAGGAGTTCTCCAACCTCGGTACATCCGCCTACCAGCTCACGCAATCGCTCGCGCAGTCCGGTGATTTCCCGCTGTATACTTTCCTCTTCGGCATGTCGGGGGACGCCCAGTCCCAAGATAAGGCCATGGAAAACTTTTTCGCCAACCGTATTCTCCTGCGTTCCGCGAAGGAGCAATTCGGCATCTATCCGGGCGAGGAGGAGATCGATTCCTTCATCCGCAAGCTCCGCGCTTTCACCGGTCCGAACGGCGAGTTTTCCCAAGAAGCATACCGGAATTTTATCGAAAAGGGCATCGGACGCCTCGGCCTGACGGAAGGCGATATCCGCGCGCTCGCCTCCGATGTGATCGCACAAGCCAAGCTCGCCGAGATCCTCGGCGCCGGCCTCACTGCAAACCGCGATGCGGTCGCCAAGAACTCCGCCTTGGGCGGCCAACGCATCGCCGTTGACATCGCGCGCCTAGACATCGACCCCATCGAGGAAAAAATCGACCCCTCGGAAGAGGAGATCAAGACCTATTGGGAAACCGTCCAGGACGCGTTTAAGACCCCCGAAAAACGCAAATACACCTATCTGATCGCGAAGCCGACCTTCCCTGCCGAACCCGCCGAGATCGCCGCCCTCGCCGCCGATGCCACCGAAGAGGCAAAAGCGGAACACGAAAAAGCGAAGGCGGCCCGCGCGTCGGAGATCGCGGAGAAACGCCGCAAGGCCCAGCTAGAAACCGGCGCCAAGGCGGATGATTTCCTCTACCAGCTCGAGAGCCAGAAGGATATCAGCTTCGACAAGCTCGCCAAGAAAGAGGGCTGGGAACTGAAAACCACGGAGCTTTTCGCACTGGCCGATGCGCCCGCGGAACTCAAGACCGCCCTCCGCGCCTCCAGCACCAAAGGCACCGCAGCTGACGAGCTTTTCCGCATGACCCTCACTTCCGATCCCCTCTCGAAAATCTCGCCCGCCATCGCGATCGGCGAGGACGAGTGGTTGATCGCCTGCCTCGACGAGACGGAGAAAGTCCGCGTGCAGACCTACGATGAAGCCCGTGCCGAAGCCCGCGCCCGCCTAATCGGGGAGCAGGCCGCTGCCGCCCTTAAAAAAGCCACCGAGGAGGCCTCCGAGAAAATCAAGGCAGCCCTCGCAGCTGGCAAGAGCTTCGCCGATGCCGCCAAGGAAGCCGCGATCACCATCGAAACGGTAAGCCTCCCCGAAGTCACCGCTGGTTATCAGGGCGACACCACCAAGGTGCCCTCCGGTCTTTTCAACGCCGCGAAATACACCGACCCTGGCACCCTCACGGAGCCTGTCATCGAGTCCGACCGCGCGTTCATCGTGCATGTAGGGAAACGCGAGATCGTGAAGCAGGAGAACTCGGAAACAGCCCTCGAAGCCGAGATCCGGCGAGCCGCGGAAACGAACCGTATCGCGGCATTCAATTCATGGCTGGCCGCCAAGACGGAAGCCGCCGGTGTCGAGACGCTTTACAACAAATAACGGGCGCGGGTTCCGGCCCGCCTCCTTCATGCCGGGTTCCGAATTTTGAGCGAAGCGATCCAGGAAATCTACGACGAAGCCAGCGGCCACCTCGCCCTTGGCGAGCTCGACGAGGCCGCCGCTCTCTACCGCAAGTGCGTCGCGCTGGATCCCGCGCACTTCGATTCCTGGCACGCCCTCTCCATGGCTCTCCTGAAAACCGGCCACCTCAAGGAAGCCCTCGGCGCCTCCCTCCAGGCCACCTCCCTCCAGCCCAATGACCTCCTCGCCTGGACCGCCCTCTCCCAGATCTATGTCCGCCTCGGCGATATCCCCAACGCCGAAGCCGCCAAGGCCAATTCCCGCATCCTTTCCCTAGGGGGAAAAGTTATTCGTTAGTGGTTATTTGTTAAAAGTGACAATACCGACCGCCACGAGCATTCCCAATAACTTCTAACCAATAACTTTTAACTTCTAACACCCATGTTCTTCCTCACCACCGCCATCGACTACACGAACGGCTCCCCCCACATCGGGCATGCTTACGAAAAAGTTCTTGCCGATGTGATCGCCCGTTACCGCCGCCTCGCGGGAGAGGAGGTTTATTTCCTCACCGGCGTCGATCAGCATGGCCAGAAAGTCCAGCAGACGGCGGAAAAGGAAGGCGTTTCCCCGGCGGATTATGTGAAAACCGTCACCGCCCGTTTCTCCGCGCTTTGGGAAAAGATCGGCGTGGAATACGATGGCTGGGCGGAAACCACCGACCCCCGCCACATCACCTGCGTGCAATCCATCCTTTCCGATCTCCACGCGCGCGACCAGATCTACAAGAAGACCTACAAGGGATTCTACTCCGTCCGCCAGGAGCAGTTCCTCACCGACCGTGACCGCGACGAGGCGGGAAACTTCGGCCCGGAATGGGGCGAGGTCACCGAGATCGAAGAGGAGAACTATTATTTCAAGCTCTCCGATCACACCCCGTGGCTGCGGGAGTTCCTAGAGAAATCCGACGACACCATCCTCCCCGCTTTCCGCAAATCGGAGCTCATCAACGCGCTCGAAAAAAACACCGGCGCGGATCTCTGCATCTCCCGCCCCAAGGAGCGACTCACCTGGGGCATCGAGCTGCCTTTCGATTCCGATTTCGTCACCTACGTCTGGTTCGACGCGCTCATCAACTACATCTCCTTCGTCGGCTACACGCCGGATCCGTCACTGCCGGATTTTGAATCGGTCTGGACCGGCCGCCCTGTCCACATCATCGGCAAGGACATCATGGTGCCCGCCCACGGCATCTACTGGCTCGCGATGCTCCGCGCGCTCGGTTTTTCCGATGAGAAAATGCCGCAGCTCCTTGTCCACGGCTGGTGGAACCGCTCCGGCGAAAAGATGTCGAAATCCCTTGGCAACATCGTCGATCCTTCCGAGCTCGTCGACACCTTCGGCGTCGACGCGCTGCGCTACTACCTCGTCCGCGACATCCACACGGGAAAGGACTCGAACTTCGACGTCGAGCGCCTCGTCATGCTGTTCAACACCGAGCTGGCCAACGAACTCGGCAACCTCTGCAACCGTGCGCTGAACATGAGCGTTCGTTTCACCGAAAGCGTCATCTCCCCCGGAGGCCCGCTCACCGCGGACGACACGGCGCTGCAGCAATCCCTCATCGACTCCACCGCCGCCTACCGCAAGGCGATGGACAACCACGAGGTTTCCATGGGTCTTGAGGCGCTGAACCGCCACGTCGTGCATTGCAACCAATACGCCGAGCGCATGAAACCCTGGGAACTGAACAAGAACCCGGAAAACAAGGAACGCCTCGCCACCGTGCTCCACCACCTCGCGGAATCCGTCGCCCATTGCGCCGTCCTGCTCTCCCCCGTCCTCCCCGATGCCGCCGCGAAACTCGCCGACCAGCTCAAGCTCCCCAAGCTCACCGACCACAAGCTCGACGATCTGAAATGGGGTCTCGTGCACAGCGGCCACGAAATCGAAAAGCCTTCCCCCGTTTTCCCGAGGATCGAGGTCAAGGCGGCGGAGTGAGTTGCCTTTCCGGAATCATCGGTTGGCGCACCCGACGTTGAGGCTGTGCTGTCGTCATTTTTTTCTGCGATCGGTTTAAGTCATTCCGTATGCATTGGTTCCGGATTTCTTGTGAAAAAGGGAAAGACATTCGTTGTTATCTGTGTAAAAGAGTCCTTGTATGAATCCATCACCTGAATCGACCGACCGCCGCAGCTTCCTAAAAACCGGATCACTGGTCACCGCCGCCTCTCTCTTACCTGGACTCGCGCGGGCGCAGGCAGGTGCCGCCGAGATCAAGGTCGCTCTCATCGGTTGCGGTGGCCGCGGTTCAGGCGCCGCCGCTCAATCACTCAACGTGCCCGGCACCAAGCTGGTGGCGATGGCCGATGCTTTCGAAGACAACATGGAGAAAGCTCACGCCAACCTCAGCAAGCAGTTTGGCGCACGCTGTGACGTGCCCAAGGAACGGCGTTTCCATGGGTTCGACGCGTTCAAGCAAGCCATCGACGCCGCGGATCTCGTGCTGCTTTGCTCGTCGCCCGGTTTCCGCCCCGCGCACTTCGAGTATGCGGTGGAAAAAGGAAAACACGTTTTTATGGAGAAACCCGTAGCTGTGGACGGCCCGGGCATTCGTAAGGTGATCGAGGCGGCCAAGGTCGCCGATGCGAAGAAGCTCAAGGTCGTCTGCGGCCTGCAGAGGCACTATCAGAACAGCTACATCGAGACCCTTGCGCAAGTTAAAGCGGGAATGATCGGTGAGATCACCAGCAGCCAAGTCTATTGGTCGGGCGGCGGCGTGTGGACGCGAGCGAGGCAAGAGGGTATGACCGAAATGGAATACCAGATGCGCAATTGGTTTTATTTCAATTGGCTCTGCGGAGACCACATCTGCGAGCAGCACATCCACAACATCGATGTGGGTAACTGGTTCAAGGGTGCTCATCCCGTAAAGGCGAACGGCATCGGCGGGCGCACCAAGCGCATCGGCAAGGACTGGGGCGAGATTTTCGACCACCATTACGTCGAATACACCTACGCGGACGGCACGGTCATGAACAGCCAGTGCAAGCATTGGAACGGCACCTGGTCCAAGGTTTCCGAGACCATCGTCGGCACCAAGGGCAAGGCCGAGGCCGGCGTGATCAAAGATCTCGCGGGCAAGATCATCTGGCGTTTCCGCGGGGAGAACAACAACCCCTACCAGACAGAGCATGACGTGCTCGTGAAACATATCTTGGAAGACAAGCCGATCAACGACGCCCATCGTACCGCCGAGGCTACACTCTCAGCGATCATGGGACGCATGGCGACCTACTCCGGCCAGGAAATCACGTGGGAACAGGCGCTCAACTCGGATCTCGATACAATGCCGAAAGTTCTCGCATGGGACGCCGTTCCCGGTCCGAAAGCTGGCCCGGACGGCATGTATCCCGCGCCGATCCCGGGCGAGACCAAGGTGGTTTGATCTGGGTATCCGTCCGGCGGAGCTTTGATGGCCGTCTGAAAAATCAAGAAAAGAGGCATCCAACCGCAGATGAACGTGAATTAATGCAGATGAAGTGTGCAGATTTGGACGGGCTACGGCATTCCATCATTCCTCGATCTGCGTATGTCCTGTTCATCTGTGGTTGAAAGCAATCTTCACGTCTTGGTGACGGGAGAGTCTCAAATTGTCAGACAGTCTCTTCCTCCGCCGCATGGATCTATTTCCCGGTATTTTTCGCGATCTGGTTGCGGAGGGATTTGAGGTCGGAGTCGATCCTTTCGAGGAGTTTTATGACTTCGGGGTCGGCGTGGGTGTTGGTTTCCGGGGCGAGGGAGAGTTCCTGCATGGTGGAAACGATGATGCCGATGAACAGGTTGAGGATGGTGAACGTGGCGACGATGATGAAGGGGACGAAGAAGGCGAAAGCCCACGGATGCGTCTCCATTACGGGGCGGACGATGCCCATGGACCAGCTTTCGAGGGTCATCACCTGGAACAGGGTGTAAAGGCTCGCACCGAGGGAGCCGAACCATTCGGGATGGCTTTCCCCGAAGAGGCGGGTGGCGAGCACGCCCATGGTGTAGAAAAAGATCGCCATTACGGCCATGACACCGGTCAGCCCGGGGATGGAATGGATGAAGGCGGCGACGACTTTTTTCAGGCTTGGGATGGCGGTAAGCAGCCGCAGGACGCGGAGCACCCGCAGAGAGCGCAGCACGGCCCAAACCCCAGCTCCCGGGGTGAGCGCGATGGCGACGACGAGGAAATCGAAGATATTCCAGCCGCTGCGCCAGAAGGCGGCTCGGTAGCAGAACATTTTCACCGCTAGCTCGGCGACGAAGACGGCGAGGCAGAGGCGGTCGATGCTGATGAGGATTCCGGAAAAGGAGGCCATCATCGCGGAACTCGTCTCCAGCCCGAGGATAACGGCGTTGACGAGAATCGCGCCGATGATGAACGACTGGACGCGCCGGGACTCGACCCAGCGGGCAAGGCAGATGCGGGTTGGGGATACATCCTTGCGGCTCAGGAGGTCGATCAGTTCGGTTTCACTCATATCGGTGCGGTTCCGTGCGCTGATATGGGCGGGAATTTCAACTGGATTCGCAGCTGGAGATTCGATGACGCCATTCCCGCCCAAAGGGGAAATTTAACCGCAGCGGACGAAAGCATATCGAAGAGGCGCGTGTTCCAGGCATTGTGGATTGCATGGATGGATGGGGATTTTGGGAGTAGGAGACGGGCGTAATGCGGAGCGGTATTCTCCGGAGCGCGATTTCCGGTTAGCGGGCGGGCTCGCGTTCTGGAGAACGCGGCTCCGTCCGTAGAATCAGTTGTCCTGATCCCCGGCGCCGGGGCCCATGTTCCAGGCCTTGTGCATTTCCTCGACGGTGGGGGTCTTGAGCGGACGGACGATGCGGAAGCCAAGCCAGGAGGCGTTGGTGAAATACCAGATCGACTTGGGATTCTGCGGGTCGATGACCTTGAGTTCCGGGCTTGTCTTGCCGCGGGCGGCGGAGCGGAGGGTTTCCGGATCGGCGTCCCAATGGCCGCCCCGGAAGACGGTGGGGTAGCGGACGGGGGCGGGTATCCAGGGGTTGGTGGCGCCGTCGGCGGCTTTCGCGTAGGCGTCGGGGAGGTATTGGTCGAGGGTGAGTTCGGCGGCGTTGCCGTGCATGTCGTGGAGTCCCCAGGGGTTCGCCTTTTTCACGCCGACCTTCTGGTATTGGAACTCGGAGTTTTCCATGAACCAGGCGTATTCCGGGAGCTGCGCCGGGTCGTCGCCGAAGGAGTAGGCGGTGGTGGTTCCGGCGCGGCAGGCGTATTCCCATTCCGCTTCGGTCGGCAGGCGGTAGAAATGTCCGGTCTGGGCGGAGAGCCATTCGCAGAACTTGTTCGCGGCGTGGTGGGTGATGCCGACGGCGGGGAAATCCTTCGTGTAGCCGTCGCCCATCGAGAAATGCATGGGGATGTAGGGCGGGGTGGGCTGGGTGACGGTGTCGACGAACGTCTCGCCTTCCTTGGCTTCGGGAGCCTCGCTGGTGGTCATGTCGGAATCGCGGTTCAGCGTGCCGTCCTTGTTGCGGGATTTCCCGTTTTCCATGAACGGGCGGTAAACGTCCCAGGTCGTTTCCACCTTCGCCATCCAGAACGGCTCGATGGCGAGTTCCTTTTGCGGGCCCTCGTCGGGCTGGCGCTTTGCCTCGCCTTCCGGGGAGCCGATCTTGAATTTCCCGGCGGGGATGGGCAGCAGCTCTACGGTGCCGCCTTCCGCGAGTGGCACGGCCTCCGTGTAACCCTTCATCTCCTCGGCTTTCGGATCGGCCTTGGCGGCGATCTTTTCGTGGATGGCCTTGGTGGTGGGGAGGAGCTGCGGGTTCGGCAGTTCTTCGGCGAGACAAGGGGTGGCGATAAGGGCGGTGAGGAGGAGGGTTCGCATGGAAGTTTCAAAATTCAAAATTCAAATCTCAAGCAAGAGGCTTGGTTACGGGCTGTCAGAGGGATTTTTTTCCGAAAGAGGAAACCAGGGATGCGAAATCGACGGGTTCGGCCTTGTCGGCGTTGAGGATGGCGATTTTCTGGAGGGAAAAGATTTCCGCAATGCCGTTGCGGGAGAGGTCGAGCATGGCGGTCATTTGCTCGGTGGTGAACACCGCCTCCTCGCCGGAGCCCTGCACTTCCACGAACTCCAGCGCCTCGGTCATCACGATGTTGAAATCGACGGTCGCGGCCTTGTCCTCGGGGTAGTTGAGGTCGAGGACGGGCGTGCCCTGATAGACCCCGGCCGAGACGGCGGCGACGAGTTTCCGCAGGGGGAAATCCTTGAGCCGTCCGTCCGCCAGCATGCGGTTGAAGGCGATCGCGGTGGCCACGCAGGCGCCGGTGACGGAGGCCGTGCGAGTGCCGCCGTCCGCTTGGAGGACGTCGCAATCGATCCAAAGGGTACGCTGGCCGATTTTCTGGAGATCGACCACGGCCCGCAGCGAGCGGCCGATGAGGCGCTGGATCTCGGAGGAGCGGCCGTCGAGCTTGCCGCGCGAGATGTCGCGGTGTTTGCGCTCGTGGGTGGAGTAGGGGAGCATGGAATACTCCGCCGTAAGCCAGCCGCCGGAAACTTTCTGCGCCCGCATCCAGCCGGGGACTCCCTCCTCGACGGTGGCCGAACAGATCACGCGGGTATCGCCGAAGCAGACGAGGACGGAGCCGGTGGCGTTCGGGGCGACGTTGGGATGGAAGGAAATCGGGCGGAGTTGAGCGCTGGTGCGGCTGTCAGGGCGGGTCATGCGCGGGAGGGTGCGGGCTGGGTGGGTAAAATCCAACGCCAAAATGGGGGCGGTAGGGACGATCCCGCCGTGGTCGTCCCAGATTGGGAAGTCGATCCGGCGCATTCGTCGCAAAAAGCTCCGGTTTGCGATTGGAGGTTGAGGCGGGTGGCGCGGGCGGTTAGAGGATGGGGCGAGGATGAGCGGAGTCGGTTTTTTACAGGAAATGGGGATCATCGCGGTGTGCGCGGCGATTCTCGTGGCGGTCGGTCGGGCGGTGCGGATGCCGGCGATCGTGGTCTATCTGCTCTGCGGGATTCTGTTGGGACCGGTGTTGGGTTGGGTGGAGCTGGGAGAGGGGATGGGGCTGGTTTCCGAAACGGGGATCGCGCTGTTGCTTTTCCTCGTCGGGCTGGAGCTGAGCGTTTCCAAGGTGCGGGATGTGGGGAAAGTGGCGCTGCTGGGCGGGTTCCTGCAGGTGGCGGTGATGGCGGCGCTGGGTTTCGGGCTGAGCCTGGGTCTCGGCTTCGGGCTGATGGAGGCGATGTTCCTCGCGATGGCGCTGACCTTCAGCAGCACGGTGGTGGTGGTGAAACTGCTCGATGAAAAAGGCGAGATCGAGAGCCTCTACGGGCGCATCGCGGTGGGCGTGCTGCTGGTGCAGGATCTGGTGGTGATCGTGCTGCTGACTTTCCTCGCCGGGATGTCCGGCGGAAAAGGGCTGGATGCGGGGGCGGTGGGGTTCGGCTTGCTCAAAGCCTTCGGCGGGATGGCGGCGCTGGTGGCCGTGGCGTTGGTGGCTTCGAAGTACCTTTTGCCCAAGCCGTTCCGCTGGGCGGCGAGATCGCCGGAGATCCTGCTGATCTGGGCGCTTTCCTGGTGTTTCCTGATGGTGCTGGGGGCGCATGCCTTCGGCCTCTCGCATGAGGTCGGCGCGTTCCTCGCGGGGATGAGCCTAGCGCAGCTTCCCTACAACGAGAACCTGCGGATGAGGGTGCATCCGCTGATGAACTTTTTCATCGCGGTGTTTTTCGTGACGCTCGGGGTGAGGATCGATTTCGACGGGGCGCACGTCCAACTCGGAGCCACGGTCGCGCTGGCGGCGTTTGTGCTGATCGGGAAACCGCTCGTTTTCCTCGGGATCATCGGCGGCATGGGATACGGGCGGAAGACGGCATTCCTGACCGGCTTGACCTTGGCACAGACCAGCGAGTTCTCGTTCATCCTCGCCGGGCTGGCGATGGGCAAGGGGCTGATCGGCGGCGAGGTGATGCTGGTCACCGCGCTCGTCGGGGTGGGGACGATCGCGATTTCCTCCTACATGATCAACCAGAGCCATGGCCTCTACGCATGGCTACTGAAACTCGGAGCGTTCCGATTCCGTTTCCTAGATGGCAAGCCGGAGGTGACGGATCGCATCGTGCAACCCGGCCATGGTTTGGAGAGGCATGTGATCGTGGTCGGCATGAACGCGCTCGGCCGCGAGCTGGTGAAACGGCTGGTGGCGAAGGGCGAGCGCACGCTGGCAGTGGACACTGATCCGGTGAAGCTGGAAGGCCTGCCCGGACGGACGTTGCTGGGCAGCGTGGATTACCTCTCGGTGCTGGAGGAGGCGGGTTATGAAAAGGCGAAGCTCATCGTCAGCGCCCTGCAGATCGAGGAGACGAACGACCTGCTCGCCTACCGTTCGAAGAGCGTCGGCGTGCCGTGCGCGATCCATGTGGTGGATCTTTCCGTGGTGGACAACCTGCTGGAGCTGGAAACGGATTATCTGATGGTCTCGAAGGTGGACGGGGTGAAGGCGCAGCTGCGGACGCTGAAGGAAATGGGGGTGCTGAAATGACGGCGTTCGCGTTGTTGTTAGCGGTGGCGGCCGCCGCTTACGGGCTGGCGCGGTTGTTGCGGCTGCCTTCCGTCCCGGTGCTGATCGGTGCAGGTATGAGCCTCGGGTTGACGGGGCTTGTGCCGAAGGAATTCGGGCTTGGAAACGCCGTGG
>CAMBQC010000002.1 GCA_945869855.1 Prosthecobacter debontii | reverse complement strand
ACGCTGCCGGTATGTGCTCGGAGATTTTTTTGCACTGGCGACGGAGGACGGGAAAAATTTCGATCCCGATGCCTCCGAACGGAAATTTCATGCCGTTCTGTTAGATATCGATCACTCCCCGCGCAACCTCCTCGCCCCACGCAACGCTGCGTTTTACACAACGGATGGTTTACGGAAACTTGCCTCACGGCTGCATCCGGAAGGTGTTTTCGCACTCTGGTCGGATGATGCACCGGACGCGGATTTTATGGCGGATCTGCGCGCGGTTTTCCGGGATGTAAAATCGGTGGTCGTGCCGTTTCCCAATCCACTGCTCGACACAATTTCGGAGAGCACGGTTTACGTCGCGCAGCGACCCATCAGGTAGGGCCGATCCGGCTCGGTCGGCCCTGATCGAAAACGCATGAGCCGTAATCTCGGAAAGGTCGTGAAATCTCGCGGAGGAATGCTTTCTTCCGGGATTTTACTCCCGTCAGATGACTATGGCCGTTCTATTTTTGAAATGGGCCGACCGAGCCGGATCAGCCCTACCGGAGGCTTTTGAGTGCGGCGATGTTTCGCCGCTTTCATTCACGTCCGGCTCGTTTGCCTTGTGCGCTGCGAACTTTCCAGTCACCGCCCGTTGATCGGGCATAAGAATAAAAAAGCGGCGATGCTCGCCGCACTCAAAAGCGCGTTGCGCTTGCGCGTGCGGAGCACGACGCACATATTCCCGCCGACATGAATCGGGAAGGGATGGCGGAAATATTGGAGAGGATTGCTCTATTGCTGGAGCTGAAAGGCGAGAATCCGTTCAAGGTGCGGGCTTACCGTCAGGGGGCGGAAACCGTGCTCGCGATGGAGGGCGATGTGGTGGAACTGGCGAAAAACGACGACCTGAAGGGTATCAAGGGGATCGGCGACGCGCTGCGCGACAAGCTCGGGGAGATGGCGAAGACCGGAAGCTTGGGCTTTTACGAGAACCTGAAAAAGGAATTCCCCGAGACGATTTTTAATCTTTTCGAAGTGCAAGGACTCGGCCCGAAGAAGATCAAGGTATTGTATGACGCACTGGGTGTAAATTCCCTGGAGATGCTAAAAGCCGCGTGTGAGGAAGGTAAAGTCGCGGGGCTGACGGGATTCGGCGTGAAGACCCAGGCAAAGATCCTCGAAGGGATGGCGGCGAATGAGAAGTTTGCCGACCGCTATCTCTACGGCAGCATCGGCAATCTGGTGGAGGGGATGCTGGAGACTCTGCGGTTACATCCCGAGGTTTCGCGGGTGGAGGTGGCGGGCTCCTACCGCAGGGCGAAGGAGACTCTCGGCGATTTGGATTTCCTCGTGGCTACCAAGGAGGGCGCGCTGGTGTGCGAGGATTTCACCACTCTGCCGCAGGTGGATGCGGTGATCGCCTGCGGGGATACCAAGGCTTCCGTGCGTTTGAAAAACGGAATGCATTGCGATCTACGTGCTGTCAGAAACGAGGAATTCCCCTTCGCGTTGCAGTATTTCACCGGCTCGAAGGAGCACAATGTGGCGCTGCGTTCGTTGGCGCTGAAGAAGGGCTGGTCGCTCAATGAATACGGCCTCAATCCGATCGATGACTCGACGGCGAGACCGGAGGTTTGCGAGGAAAAGGATATCTACCGGCTACTAGGCTTGCAGTACATCGAGCCGGAGCTGCGCGAGAATCGCGGCGAGATCGAGGCGGCGGCGGAGAACAAGTTGCCGCGCCTCGTGGAGCTGATGAATCTGCGCGGGACGTTTCATAACCACACCACGGAATCCGATGGTCACGATACGCTGGAAGGCATGGTCGAGGAAGCGATGGAGCTGGGGCTGCAATACCTCGGCATTTCCGATCACTCGAAATCAACCGCCTTCGCGGGCGGACTGGATGAGGAAAGGCTACTCAAACAAGTGGCGACGATACGCGAGCTGGAGCCGACTCTCGGAGGGTTCCGGATTTTCGCGGGCAACGAGGTGGATATCCTCATGGATGGCTCGCTGGATTTCGCGGACTCGATCATGGCCCAACTGGATTTCGTGGTGGCTTCCGTTCACAACTTCGGTTCGCTCGATGAGGCGGCGATGACAGACCGCATCTGCCGCGCGATGGAAAACGAGCATGTGACCATGCTCGGGCACCTGACCGGCAGGTTGCTTCTGAAACGCGAGGGCTACGCGGTCGATCACGCGCGGATCATCGACTGCGCGGCGGCGACGCGGACGGTGATCGAGCTGAACTGCAGCCCCATGCGTTTCGATATGGATTGGCGCTGGTGGAAACGGGCGCGGGACAAGGGCGTGCTGTGCTCAATCAATCCCGATGCTCATTCGCGGGCGAGGCTGCACCACATCAAGCCCGGCGTGGCGGTGGCGAGGAAAGGTTGGCTGCGGCGGGAAGACGTTCTGAATACGCGCACTGCGCCAGAGATCGAGGCCTTTCTGAAAACACCGAAGGGGAAGCGCTGAAAGCGCAGCTTACGCGGAACGGCGCTTGCGGACGGCTTCGGCGAGGACTTCTAGAGTCTCGACGGTGTCGTTCCAGTTAATGCAGGCGTCGGTTACGGATTGGCCGCGGGTGAGTTTTGTTAGATCGGGGTTCAGCTTCTGGTTCCCCTCGACGAGGTTTGACTCGATCATCACCGAGGTGATCGAGCGTGATCCGGCGGCGATCTGGTTGGCGAGGGCTTTAGCAACGAGCGATTGGTTGCGGAAGTCCTTGTTCGAGTTGCCGTGTGAGCAATCGACCATCACGGAGAGCGGCAGGTTCTGCTCGGTGAGCATGGCTTCCACGGCGGCGATACTTTCCGCGTCGAAGTTGGTTCCGGTTTTCCCGCCGCGCAGGATCAGGTGGCAGGATTGGTTTCCGGTGGTCGAGACAATGGCGGAGACTCCCTGTTTGGTGACGGAGAGAAAGTGGTGGGGGCGTGAGGCGGAGAGGATAGCGTCGAGTGCCAGCTGGATGGATCCGCCAGTGCCGTTCTTGAAGCCGACCGGCATGGAGAGTCCGGAGGCGAGCTCGCGGTGGATCTGGGACTCGGTGGTGCGTGCGCCGATGGCTCCCCAGGCGATCAGATCCGCGATGTATTGCGGGGAGATCGTATCGAGGAATTCCGTCCCGGAGGAGACTCCGATATTGGCCAGATCGATGAGGAGTTTGCGGGCAACGCGCAGACCCTGGTTGATGTCGAAGGAATCGTCCAGGTGAGGATCGTTGATCAGGCCTTTCCAGCCGACGGTGGTGCGCGGTTTCTCGAAATAGACGCGCATGATGATGCAGAGATCGTCCCTATGCCGGTCTGCCTCGGCTTTCAGGAGTGTCGCATACTCGAGAGCGGCGTCAGGGTCATGGATCGAGCACGGCCCGACGATGGCGAGCAGGCGGTCGTCCTGGTGATTGAGGATGGCATCCGCCTCGGTGCGGGCGGTGTGGACGACGGAAGCGACGTGCCCGGTTGTCGGTAAATAATAGGCGAGCACCGCCGGGGAGATGAGCGGATTGATGCCTGAAATACGGAGGTCGTCGGTGCGGTGTTTGGTCACGGGGCAGATGGATTAACGCCTCAGGCGCGGCTTTGCCAGTATTAAGTACGGCCGGAAGCGACTCAAAAGGGTGGGATTTGGGCGAGCGCAGCTTCGAGGCGGGCGGTGGTCTTGTGGATAGCGCACCAGTTCCTGATGTAGGGCATGTCGAGCCGATCCGTGCCCTGCACGGCTAGTATGTCGATGACATCGGCCAGATCCTTATCGCGACCCCATCGGAGTTTTTGAACGATGACATCTTCCGCCTTTGGAACCCAAGCTTTCCGTTTGAGAATAGGTATGAAAATTTGCTGCCTGCGCTCGAACTCCTCCATGACGAATGCATCATCGAAAAGTTCGAAAAGTTCGATTTTTATGGGCGGTGGTGAGATGGTTTGGCCGACGTGTCGTTTCCCCCATGTGAGTGTGTCGAAGACGGCCTGTTGCTCGAATAAGACGATATCCTCAAGAGCGTTTATGATAGCGTTAACCCCGCCACCGAATGTCACAGGGACGAGAAAATCGACATCTCGCGTGGATCTCGGTATCCCATGGGCACCGGCGGCAATAGCCCCGACAAGCATGTAGGGTACTCCGGTGCTTTCGATTCGATCAAGAACCTGTGTTGCGATAGTTGTAATTTCCATCAGGCGGCGGGCTTTGTTTTGGAATAGAAGCCGTGCTCTCGGACGCGATCGAGACGATCCAAGCCTTTTCTCACTTCCTGCCAACCGAGGCTCTCATCATCGGTCTCAATACGAGCCATGGCTCCAGCGAGCATCATTCCGAATTGAAATCCGGACTGCTCAAAGACAGCGGATATTCTTTCCTCCCTCGTCATTGCCCGCGCCCGCAGGACTTTCTCCCGGTAAATGGAGTCCTGTAGATCTTTGAGAGCGGTGGGATGGTCGTGGGGATTTGTCATCGGAAACTAGTTAAACGTATCTCGCGCGACGCCGGATTCCAAGCCGCGAATTCCGTCATCACGCCCTGCGCATGTAATCCGGCACGCGATTCCGCTGCATCGCGGGCGGGACAGCGGAACTTCCAAAAGAAATCACAGCCCCGATGCCTGCCGCGTGGCTACCGCCCAATCGCGGTTCCACCTCAAATTCCGGGAAACGAAACCTCGCCCTACCCCGCCACCACGCGACCGCGAACCATAGCACTAACAATCCGCCGAAAACCGCGACGGCAACCATACCGCCCTGCTTGATCCAGTCCGGCAATGCGACCGATAAAATTATGACCGCAAGGCAAGAATTCATCTCGCCACCTCCTTAACCTTTTCGGATGGCACCACAGTCGGGCGGTTGCCTTCGCGGATTTTTCTGACCAGATCGCCCACCGCAACCGGGATTGCGACCTTACGCTCATACCTCTCCGGATCGCGCCGCGCCTGGCGGGAGCGTTTCCTGAGAAGTTTCTGGAGTTGGCTAAGGCATTTCAGCAAGCCCTCCGTATACCTTCCCTCCAACCAGTAGGCGTGAGCCCGCGAGAGGCAATCGAAAGTATCCTGTTCCTCCAGAAAAGGATCAAGTAGGTAACCGAAAGTAATACCCGCCGCCTTGGAGTCGGGATCGATTACGATCAGTATCCCCGCTTCGTTCGGTTTCTCCACCGGCACATCCTCGAACAAACCTCGGTTCAGCAGCCAAAACCCGAACTGCCGCAGGTTCGCCATTTCACCGACGCTGCCCGTATAGACCGCCACGAAAACCTGTGGAAAAACGTTCCCGATCCGCTCCATCTCATCCTCCAGTCGATCGCGGTCATTGCGCCGGAAAATACCCGCCGCATCCGTCAGGCTACGCAGCTTCACTCCGCTATCCCCGAACATCCGGTCAGAGTCCGCCATGCCGAATCCGCAGTGAGGGCAGACCACCGCCGCCCGGTAGATCAGTTGCACACATCGCGGACATTTCATATTTCTCGAGACATTACTACGGAAAACCCAGTATTTCGTCAAAGCAAAATACCATAGGGTGTCGGTATCACTCTGCGCCCTGCGCCATTTCCTCTAGCCAGATCGCACGGACGGTGTCGAAAAGCGGATGCTTATCGAAAAGCCGCGTTTCGTAGCTAGAGACGCGGACGGGGCCGCGGATCGAGGAGGTGAGGAACATACCCTCGCACTTGCTCACATCGGAACGCTTTAGGGTTTTCTCCCGGCATGGGATACCATGGGCAGCCACAAGGCGGATGAGGAGACCGCGGGTAACCCCTGCGAGGCAACCACTATCCAGCCCGGGAGTGAGAAGGGAGCCGGAACGGATTAGGAAAACATTGGCCATCGCGGCTTCGCAAAGTTCGTCGTCGTTGTTGAAAAATAGCATTTCCCCGTGGCCCTCGCGGCGCGCCATATCCATGGCGATGAGGTGCTCGGCGTAGTTGCCGACCTTGAGGCCGCGCAGAACGTTTTCACGGTCACGGCGCCACGGAGCTGTGGTGACGCTTATGCCGGCGGGTAATTCGTCGACAGGCGTGGCCGTCATCCATGCCCATGCCGCTCCGCTGTCGATGTAGTTCAGCGGTCCCGCACCGAAACTCACCGCCAACCGAATGCGCGCCATGCCGCGGCCGAGTCCATTTTTTTCCAGCAGCAGCCGCATCGCCCGCCGAAGCCCATCCTCGGAAATTTCCACGTTGGACACCGCCAGCCTGTTCAATCCACCGCGTAAACGGTCAAGGTGTGCGGTAAGTAGGCGAGGCTCACCATCGATCGCCAACAGTGTTTCGAACACGCTCATGCCATGACAAAGACCACGATCAAAGGGCGAAACCCTAAACTCATTGATCGGGAGGAAATCACCGTCGCACCATACAAAACTCATACGGGAGTAAGGGGCGGGTCGGCGGCCGTGGCAAGCGCTGAGGCAGACGGATCAGTTCCCGAAGGGGAAAAAAAAGCGACCCGACCGATTGTCCCCGGGAAAAACCCAAAAACCCAAAGGGACGTTCAGTCGAGCCGCCTTGTCTTGCGACACAAAAGCTAACCACAGAAAGAAATTACCGTCAAACGGATTTTTGAAGAAAAAACGAAAAAGTTCAGAGTAGGACAGAATGTCCCCACGACGGCCCGGGGCGGAAAGTCCCAGCCACGGTCGCGATCACCACCTAACGGCGGCGGCGGCCCAAGTTAGACCAGCGCCGAATACCACGAGGACGATGTGGTCGCCACGCTTGAAGGCACCGGAGCGGGCTGCCTCGTCGAGGGCGATAGCAACAGCGGCGGCGGATGTATTTCCGTATTTGTCGAGGTTCACGAAAACTCGGCCTTCGGGCACGGAGAGTCGCTCGGCGATGGCATCGATAATGCGGAGGTTAGCTTGGTGGGGAATGACGCAGGCGATGTCCTCGGCCCGCAGGTTCGCGCGGCAGATGACGGTTTCCGCAGCCTCCTTCATACGATTCACGGCATGCTTGAAAACCTCCTTACCCTGCATGGCGAGGGTTGCGAGGTGCGTATTAACGTTTTCCGATGTGATCGGGCAGGCGGAGCCGCCGCCGGGGATGTTCAGAAGGTGGGTGAGGTTGCCGTCGGTGCCCATCTCCGTTGCGAGAATCTCGCCCTCGCCCGCTTTCGCACGTCGGAGCACAGCGGCTCCCGCCCCATCGCCGAAGAGCACACAGGTGGAGCGATCCTCCCAGTTCACAAATGCGGAGAGCTTTTCCGCGCCGATGATCAACGCGTTCTCAAACGCACCGTCGGCGACAAGGCGCTTGCAGATTTTCAGAGCGTAAAGGAAGCCAGAGCAGGCGGCGGAGATATCGAAAGCAACCGCGTTCACGGCTCCGAGCTGCTGCTGAACATAACAGGCGGTGGCGGGAGTAAGGGTATCGGGTGTGATCGTGGCGACGATGATCAGCTTGACCTCAGAAGCCTCAAGTCCCGCCTGTTCCAGAGCCTTGCGCGCGGCGTTGGTGGCCATGTGCGATGTGAACTCGCCCTCCGCCGCAATCCGCCGCTCGCGGATGCCGGTGCGGGAGAAAATCCACTCGTCGCTGGTATCCACGCGTTTCGCCAGATCCTCGTTTGAAAGCACCCTTTCAGGCACGTAGCTGCCGGTTCCCGCAATGCACACCCCGTAATTCGTAGCCGCTCCTCTCATGTGAACTGACTCTGAAATCCCATGACATGCCTCACAAGCGCGAAATTCCGCCGTGATTTAGTCACAGCTTTACTGCGGCGAGACCTAGAAAAAGAGGAAACTCCTCGGCGGCGCGGTGCTCGGCCTTGCTGAAGGGGCCGATTTGTGAACGGCGGTGCGAGAAAAGCTCTGTGCAATTTGTTATGCCGAGTCCGGCCTTTCCCATGGTGCTGATAAGTTCGGCGAGGGGTCTGTGGTAGAAAACGGTGCCCTCGGCAGTGCCGAGTCCCGGCCTTGTCTGGATGCCGATCTCTAGGGCTTTCCCGTAGCGGTCAAGTCGACGGTATTGGACTTTCTGATCTGCGTCCCAGCCCCAGTGGCTTTCTTTAGGGATGCGGAAACACGGGTGCATCATTACGATAGCCGCTCGCCCGCCGGGTTTAAGCGCGGCCACTATATTACAAATCAATCCGTTCAAATCCGGCACATCATGGACGGCCATTACACAGGCAGCGGCGGTGTAAGAACCGTCCGCCCAATCACCGTTGGCACAGGCGTCGGCACGAAGGAAAACCGCTTTTTTTTCACCGCCGTAGCGCTGGCGTGCGGCACCGATGAGTTTTCCGCTGGCATCAACGCCTAGCACACGCTCCGCGCCGGCGGCAAGAAGATGGCGTACAAGCACGCCTTGCCCGCAACACAGGTCGAGCACCGCCTCGCCCTCGCGCACGGCGAGCAAATCCATTGCGGCAGGCAGAATCACATTCCGGTGGTAGTCCGAGCCATCCGCACCCACGAGCTTGTCATACCAGCCCGCAACGCCATCCCAGCCTTTTTCCTCCGACTTCCCAACACCACTTCGCGATACCCGTTTCTTAGGGAAAAATCCGCCTGTTCCATATTTGCTTTCCATACCGGATGCTATCGTGGACAACCCGCCTCATGGCGATGAAATTTCCCAAAGAATGATGGCGTATTCGCTGGTTTCACCTCACATGACATCCATGAACATTCCCAAGACTGTCGCCATCGTCTCCGCACTGGTCGTTGTCGCCTTTGCTGCGGAGACCACAAAGCCGCGCTTCGATCCAGTGAAGAAAAAGATCGAGGGGTGGACAGTTCACATCGAGCCCACGATGTTGGATTCCGCGCTCGGCTCAGAGGACGCCCGCTCGCTAGCGATGCTGGAGGCGCATCTACGAATCATCTCCGCGATGGTTCCCGCCGACCGTGTAGAGAAACTAAGAAAACTGGAGATCTGGGTGGAGCGCGATCACCCGACCCTCGAGTCCATGCAATACCACCCCAGCGAGCAGTGGCTGCGTGACAACGGTCATGATCCGAGGCTTGCAAAAAAATACCACGTTCCGGTGGCACGAAACTTGATTTCCTCTGCCCAACTCGCCAAGCACCCGATGGTCGTGCTCCATGAGTTGGCGCACGCCTACCACGACCAAGTGCTCAGTTTCGACGAGCCGCGCATCATCGCCGCTTACGAGAAAGCCAAGGCTTCAGGTTCCTATGAAAAGGTAATGCTCTACAACGGCGCGACCGTGAGCCACTACGCACTGACAAATCACAAGGAATACTTCGCCGAGGGCACGGAGGCTTTTTTCAACCGCAATGATTTCTATCCCTTCGTGCGTGCGGAGCTGAAGCTGCACGATCCGGTATTGCACGACCTGCTCGTCGAAGTATGGGGCGAGCCGAGAAGCTAAGGCAGCTCGTCTTCCTTCCCCTTCCCTGGATCGGTGAGTAAGGTCCAATCGGGCGCACCCATATCGATACGGATCATTTCGCTGGCGTAAACGGCGTCCTCGTTGCGCGGATCGATCTCGGCAGCGAGCTGAATGAGGTATCGGGCAAGCATGCGGTTTTCCCCCTCCACCTGCTGTAGTAGGATTTGTCCACGCGTCAGCAGCAGGCGGGCGAGAACTTGGGGGCTGTATTCGCTGTTCACCTTTTCCGGAACGATACCTTTCGCCAGCTGGAACTGAATGACAATCGCTTGTTTGTTACGGGGGGAAAGATGAAGGGCGAGAGCTAGGATGCGCCGTCCCTGTTTCACCGAGGCCATCGACGCACCGTCCGTAACGATCGTGTTGGCGGCATAGGCGGCGATATTCGTCGCATACTCGTCACGCTCGGCATCAAGCATTACCAGATCACGGGTGAACGCGCTGGAATTAATCTGCAGCGGCTCCCACGCGAATTTTGGCTCTACCGCCATGCACAGCGGGGCTAGCGCAAGCTGCGCGAACATCGGTAATTGCAAAAATTTCAACACGCGACTAGAAGACGGGAAAAGATGACCGACTGGCAAGGGACAAATCCCGATGATCTTCTCGCGACCCACCTTGCGGGCGAAATGAACATTCCGTTCAGGAAAGAGGCGCTGCGCGAGAAGCTGAGGCAAAGGATCGAGGGGAGATCAGGGGATTCGGCCGCTGTGGTGAGGCAAGTGGTGGAATACCTGGAAGATCATCCGCAGATCCGTGTGGTGGCGCTCTTCGCACCCATGCCCGGCGAGGTGGATCTACTCGCGCTGGTGGGCGATGCGAAGAGGGTCTGGGTATTCCCCAAAGTGACGGGAGACCGCCTCACTTTCCACCATGTCAGGAATCTGAACAAGGATCTGCAGCGCGGAGCCTACGGAATCCTTGAACCAAGCAAACGCTTGCCTCTCGTTTTCACCGACGAGATCGACCTCTTTCTGTGCCCGGGACTCGGCTTTGATACGCGCGGCGGCAGGATCGGGCGCGGGAAAGGATATTACGACAAGGCGCTCGCCGAGGCCAGGAAGGGAGCCATCCGCCTCGGGATTTGCTTCGGATATCAACTGGTGGACGAGGTGGCCATGGAAAGCCACGACATCCGCATGGACGGCGTGATCGCAGGATAATCCGATAGCAGACCGGTTTTGCCAACGTATCCGCCTACCGACATGCTAAAATCACTTTTCCATGTGGCGCTCTGCGCCTCACTCGCCGCTTCCGCTTCCGCCTATGAGGTCAAAGCCATCAACCGGGAACTGGCCGCCGAATACAAGCTCGACCCCGCCTTTTTCAGTAAAGGAACCGTGACGCAGGGCATCCTGATCGCCACTTCGGAGCGCGTTGCGAATGTGGCTCACCAAGAGGCGGCTTACCTTTTCGACAGGGTCATGGGCACCTTGAAACCGGAGGTCGCGCAACGCATCCGCGAGGACAAGGTGCTCTGCATCCTCGTCGCCCACGACGAACTGACCTCCGACATCCCCCAATTCAAGAGCGACAAGACAGGACAGGAACTGGCCTTCTACAACTGGCGTCAGCGCGGATTTCTCACCAAGATCGATGAACGGCGCGTGGTTTTTTTCGCCGAAGAGGACGTCATGGAGTACGAAGGCGGGATGCAGATCGAAAGCATCCTGATCCATGAGTTCGGGCATGTGATCCAGTTCGCGGGATTCGATGAGGCGCTGGAAAAACGCCTCACGGCAACCTACGAGGCCGCGAAAGCCAAGGGAATCTGGAACGACGGCCGCGCCGCCCAGCGCTTCCGCCGCGTCAAGGGCGATGATCCCGTAAACCTGCTCGACGCACTGGTGAAGTCATTCCCGAAGGAATCTCCCGCCCTGCTGCGGAGCTGCCTGGATGGCGGCGATATCCTCGTGAACGGCCAAGCAGTGAAAGCCGACGCGATGGTCACGGGAAAAGACGAGGTCCTGATCATGTTCGGCGGCCCGAAAGAATGTTACGCAATCAAGAACAAGGCGGAGTATTTCGCCGAGGGCGTGCAGGCGTGGTTCGACACGAACCGGACGATGGATCACGACCACAACCACATCCATACCCGCGCCCAGCTCAAGGGATACGACCCCGGACTCGCGGAGCTTTGTGCGGAGATCCTCGGCGAGACGGAATGGCGCTTCGTTTCCCCGCGGCTGCGGGCGGGCAAGGATCACCTCGCGGGATACGACCCCGATGTAGCTCCGGCCGTGGCAAAATCCGATTTCATCGACAACGCCGCCCAAGATTACTACGACGGATATTGGAGTTCCTACTGGATGCGCCTTCGCGAAAAATACCCAGACTTGGTGAATTGACCATCATCTTTTCGTAAAGGCATCAAGCGTGGCAATCCCCTCCTTGGGCAAACTTTCAAGTAACATCTAAGCTGCTAGCGGAAAGAGGCGACTACGAAAATCACTGCTGTTGCTGTCGTTGCTGTTCCTCTTGCTGACGTCGCATTTGTTCTTCCTGTTGTTGGCGGCGCATTTCCTCCTGCTGCTGGCGGGCACGTTCCTGCTGCTCATGTTGCTGGCGCATTTCCTCCTGCTGCTGGCGGGCACGTTCCTGCTGCTCCTGCTGCTGGCGCATTTCCTCCTGTTGCTGGCGGGCACGTTCCTGCTGCTCCTGTTGCTGGCGCATTTCCTCCTGCTGCTGGCGGGCACGTTCCTGCTGCTCCTGTTGCTGGCGGATTTCCTCCTGTTGCTGGCGGGCACGTTCCTGCTGCTCCTGTTGCTGGCGACGCGCTTCTTCAGCCTGATCACGCTCCGGTATCACTGGGCGTGCTGGCTCAGGTTGTTGGGGCTGATCCGGCGCGGGAGGCTCCGGGGCTACCGGGACTTCAGGCTGCACCGGACGTTCTGGCAATTCTGGTGCAACAGGCTGTAAGGGCTGCTCCGGCACTGGAGGCTCGGGGGTGACTGGAATTTCCGGTTGCACCGGGCGTTCTGGTATTTCTGGTTCAACAGGTGGCACGGGAACGGACGGTGGCTGGGCGGGCGGTTCGATCGCGGGCGGCTCTACGACAGGCTTATCAACACCAGGAGGTAGTGTAGGATCAGGACGTTCAGGACGCTCAGGTATGCCGGGACGCTCAGGACGCTCTGGGTCAGTTATCGGAGCTGGCAAAGTGGGAATCTCCGCTACGGAACCTTGGTTATCACCCGGAATGGTGGGCGGTTCGGGAAGGGTCGGGATCGGATCTCTACCATCAGGTCTTCCGGGGTGACCCGGACGATCGGGGCGGTCGGTAGGCCTGTCCGGAATTTCCGCCACGGGCTGCTCCAGCGGCAACTCGGGAATCGTGCCTAGGATCGTCTCCGGCTGCGGCTCAGGCATAGGGTTGCGCTCAACTTCCGCTGCTTTCTCCGCTTCCACTGCCTCCCCACGGCTCTGTTCGATCTGATCTATCCGCTCTCTCTCGAAGTTTTCTCGCCCCCCCGCATCCACAACAACCTGCTCTGCTTGGCGGATTTCCTCGGCGCGACGGTCACGAAATTCATCGCGCACCTCCGCAGGAAGTTCGTTCGGCCTATCGATGGTGACATCACCGAGATCCCGATTGACGTTGGCAGGACGCAAGGCCTGGTTCCAGCTTGCATCCATGCGCGGCGCTATGACCTGCAGATCGTTGCCACGGAAATGCGAGCCAAGCTGGCGGCCACCGCGTCCGAAGTCCGGGTTCAGGTCGGTGCGGAGATGATGGATGGGAAACGGCCTACCGATCCGATCACATACATTGCGATATCCCGGACCACCGACGAAGACCCGGTTGCCAGTGACTTGGTAATAGGTGATGTTCGTGGTGTTGCTGTAAATCACCGTAGTCTGCGCGGGAGGCAGGCAGTAGGGTTGGATGTTGTTTCCAAAATTCCGGTAGCTTACGAAGGAGAAATTCGAGCTACTGATCCCGAAGCTTACCTCTACCGAGGAATCCCACGCGCGGCCGCGCCATGCGAGCGTTTCGGGCGGCAAAGGCGCCCAGCCAATGTGTCCGCGGCTTTCACGCCATGTCACCCAGGCCGGAGCCCACTCACTGCCGGGCACCCACACCCAGCCAACACCGCGCAACTGCGCCCAACGCCCGTAGTGATAGCAGGCCCAGCCGAAAGGCTCACTGGAAACCCAAGTCCAGCCCTGATTCGTGAACGCCCAGCGCCCGCGTGTGTATGGCCTCCATGAAAAATCCCGCACGACGGTGGGCTGATACACATAGCCGTAATTCCTAGTTTTAAACCACGATCCATAAGCTCCCAGAGGCTCATAGAAATTCCGGAAATCTCCCGTCGGCCCGCTGACGAAATCCTTCTGGGTAACGGGCAGCGCCTTGAGCGGCTGCCGTCCGGCCAAGTCCAACTCGCGCTGGCTGAGCTTTCCCTCAAGGCCCGTCAGTTGCCGCTCCTTCTGATCGAGAGATCCCTGCGCTTCGGACATCCTGCGTTCCCGCTCCGCGAGCTCCGCGCTCCGCTTCTCCAGATCCGCATCCAGCGCAGCCTTATCCGCGTTCCTCGCCTCCTCCATCGCCATGCGATCCTGCTCGATCAGCGTCCGCTCCCGCTCGATTGCATCTCTCTCTGTGAGAAGTTTCTGCTCAGCGAGCTCCGTCTCAAGCTGCCGCTGCCGCTCCTCTGCCTCCGCCGCTTTCTTTTCAAGCTGGCTAAGCTTCGAGCCCTCTTCGTTGATGGGCTTGTCGCAGGAAATGAGGAAGAGCGATGAAGTCGCGACGAATAACGGAAATATGTGGATTTTCATAAGTGTGCCGATCTGGTGGCTGGGGTCTTTGACAAAGTTTAGGCGGTTCTGATTCAAAATCCTTTTGTGAAAATTCTCCCTACCGCACATCGATCAAAAAGTCGATATGCGCTGGCGCTCCTTCCGCACCAGCAGCGGGCTTGCGGGAGACTTTCACGCCAAAGGCCCCCTCGATCGCGCGGCGCTCCATTTCGATCGCACGAGGATGCTTTGCATACACTCGAGCCAACGGATGGTGAAACTCGCGGAGAGTGATGACACGCGTCTCAGGATCATGCAGACAGCTGATAAAAAGCCCTTCCTGCGTGCGAATCTTAGCAAATAGCTGTGCCTTGTAGAGTAGGGTCGTGCCCTTGCTGAGCTTGGTTTTCCACTCCTCCTCTCGCTCCTTAAAATGTTGAAAAAGCAAACGATCAGGGGCGGTCTCGCCGAAGGCACGTTGGATCTGTTCGAGGATATCCAGAGTGAAACTTTCTGGGATACTAGGAAAAATGCCCTCTGCCTTTTCCGAAAGCCGATAGAAAATTTCCGGCCTACCGATTTCCGTACGGGGGATGCGCGATCGACTCAGGTAGCCGAGCTTGGTGAGATCCTCGCAATGCTGCTTCACCGTCATGTAGCTGGAGTCCAGCCGACGCGCTAGCTCACTCACCGCCAGCCCCCCGGATACCTTCAGCTCAGCAAGCGTATCGAGCCATTGCGGCTTGAGCAGATTATGGAAAGCAGGGTGAAACATGGGTTAGTTTAGCGGCAAGTCCCCTACCCTAGCTGGAGGTTTTTTCTTGTCGAGAGGGCACATCGGACGGGTTATCTTTCTCACATGAAAAACCTCGCAACCGTTATTTTTGCCCTCACCCTCACGGCCTTCTCCGCCGAGCGACCGAACATCCTTTTCATCTTCACCGATGATCACGCCCTGCAGGCCATCTCAGCCTATGGCGGGCGTTTCCAAAAAATCGCGCCGACCCCAAACATCGACCGCCTAGCCAAGGAGGGCATGCTTTTCCGAAATTCCTTCTGTGGAAACTCGATCTGCGGTCCCTCCCGCGCCTCCATCCTCACTGGCAAGCACAGCCACCTCAACGGCTACATGGACAACGATTCCGGACGCTTCGACGGCGGCCAGCAGACCTTTCCCAAGCTCCTCCAAAAAGTCGGATACGAGACCGCACTCATCGGAAAATGGCACCTTGTTTCCCAGCCCACCGGCTTCGACCACTGGGAAATCCTCCCCAGCCAAGGTAACTACGTGAATCCCGATTTTATTCAGATGGACGGCTCTATGAAACGCTTCGAGGGCTACGTCACCGACATTGTCACCGACAAGACCCTCGATTGGCTCAAAAATCGCAAGGATAAGTCAAAGCCCTTCGTTCTCATGACTCAACAAAAAGCACCGCACCGGAATTGGGTTCCCGCGCCGCGCCACTACAAGCTCTTCGATGGCATTGAGATGCCGCAGCCACCGACCCTTTTCGACGACTACTCGCAACGCATCGAGTCCCTGAAAAAGCAGCGGATGAGCATCGCGAAAGACTTCGAGTGGGGAAATGACATGCTGATGCATGGCAAACCCACGGACCCCCGCTTCGGGGGCGAACTGGCCTTCGGGGAATACAATCGTATGAACGCCGCACAGAAGGCCGAGTTTGACGCAGCTTACGGCCCGGAAAACGAAAAACTCAATGCCGCGCTACCAACCATGAGCGATGACGATCTCACCCTTTGGAAATACCAACGCTACGTAAAGAACTACCTCCGCACCGTTCGTGCCGTGGACGAGAACATCGGTCGCACCCTCGAGTATCTCGAGGAATCAGGTCTCGCAGAAAATACCGTTGTCATCTACTCTTCGGATCAGGGCTTTTACCTTGGCGAGCACGGCTGGTATGACAAGCGCTGGATGTTCGAGGAATCGTTCAAAATGCCTTTCGTGATCCGCTGGCCAGGCGTCGTCAAGCCGGGCATCGAACCCGACGCGATGATCCAAAATATCGATTACGCTCCCACTTTCCTCGAAATGGCCGGCGCGCCCATCCCTGCCGATATGCAGGGCAAGAGTATTCTATCCATTCTTAAGGGCGAGGGCAGAACCCCGGAAGGCTGGCGCGACGCCGTCTTTTACCAGTATTCCGGCGAGAACACTCACCGCGTGGCCCGCCACGATGGCGTCCGCAATTCCCGCTACAAGCTCATGCGCTTTCCTGACACCGACGAGTGGATGCTCTTCGACCTCAACAAAGACCCGCAGGAAATGAACAACGTATCCGCAGATCCCGCCTACAGCGCCGTCCTCGGGAGAATGAAAATCCTCTACACGAATCTCAAAGCCCAATACGCAGCAAGCGACTCCATCTTCCCCATGCACCGTAACAAGGAAGATTGGTGGAAGGAACGCTGGCTCGTGAAGGATTCCGAAATACGCAACTCCAGGGAGGCCAAGGTAGTCTTCCTCGGCGATTCCATCACCCAGGCATGGGAAGACGAGGGTAAGCCGGCATGGGACAAATACTTCGCCCCCCTAGGCGCGGTCAACTGGGGCTATTCCGGCGACCGAACCGAGCACCTCATCTGGCGCTTGCAGAACGGCAACATCCAGCGCCTCAACCCAAAGGCTGCCGTCATCCTCATCGGCACCAACAACACCGGCCAAAGCAAGCGCCCGGCTACCGAAACCGTCGCCGCCATCCGCCACACCCTCGATGACCTAGCATGGAAATGGCCGGACACCCGGATCGTTCTCATGTCCGTTTTTCCCCGCGCAGAGAATGCCGGAAACCCGCTGCGCAAAATTAACGACGAGATCAACGAACAGCTGAAAGCCCTTGTCGATAACAAGCGCGTCCACCTCCTCGACATCAATACTGAATTCATGGACACCTCCGGCACTCTCAACACGGAGCTGTTTCCCGACCAACTCCACCTATCTCCTGCTGCCTACGAGATCTGGGCAGAAGCACTGGCTGCGAAACTCAAACTGATCGGAGTGAAGTGAGGAGCTGTTAGAGCAGTATCTGCTCCGAAGCACAAAGAGCAGCCTGCGCGAGAGGATTACCGGCGTATGAATTCTGGATTGTATTGTTACCACCCTCGGCTCTCTTGACGGCTTCGGGCGCATCGTCCACATTACTTAGGCGCACTAAAATCCGCCCTCGACAGCATGGCCTACACGCTTCCACTTTCTTCCTGCCATGTCTTCACCCAGCCCTTTTTCCGCCCGCAAAGACAAAGCCCAGATCGAGGAGTCCGGCGAGTTCGCGCCGAAGTTCGACGCCGACGGACTGATCCCCGCGATGGCCATCGATTCCGTCACCAGTGAGCCGCTGATGCTCGCCTACATGAACGCCGAATCGCTGCGGCTGTCCTTGGAATACGGCGAGGCGGTCTATTGGTCGCGTTCGCGTTCGGAAATCTGGCACAAGGGGCAAACTTCTGGCCACACCCAGAAAATCGTCGAGATCCGCACCGACTGCGACCAAGACGCGCTAATCCTGTTGGTCGAGCAGATTGGCGCTGGCGCCTGCCACACCGGCCGCAACTCCTGTTTCTACCGCAAAGTCATCCCCGGAACTCCCGCCGCACTCGCCTTCATCCAGTCGGACCTGACCTTCGATCCCTCCGCCGTGTATGGGAAAAAGACCACGTAAACACCCTCGGAAAATCTCAGTATTTCAGCTTTTCGGTTGTTCATCGTTTAATTTAACATTTTCACCCTTGCAAAAGGCGTGGGTATCCGCTAGGCATCTCGCCCCGCACGTCTCGATTAGGCTCTCGCGGCATTTATCCACACAATTTTCACCACCACGACCATGGACATTATCAAGAAAATCGAGCAGGAGCAACTCAAGGAGGATGTTGCCTCATTCAACGTCGGAGACACCGTCAAGGTGCATTGCCGGGTGGTCGAGGGCGGTAAGGAGCGCGTCCAGATCTTCGCAGGTCTCGTGATTGCCAAAGGAGGTTCCGGCATCAACTCTGCTTTCACCGTCCGCAAAATCTCATACGGCGAAGGTGTTGAGCGCGTTTTCCCTCTCCACACCCCACGTATTGCTAAAATCGAGGTCTCAAACCAAGGCAAAGTCCGCCGCGCCAAGCTTCACTACCTACGCGACCGGGTCGGCAAGCGCGCCCTTCTTGTCAAGAGCGCCAACTGATCCTTAGGCGCACAACCGTTTCCTAAAACCCCACCGGCAAGTATCCGGCGGGGTTTTTTCTTTGTCCCTTGCCCGTTCGCCGCAACACCCTAAATTCGCTCACGACCAACCATGCGTATCCCGCTCCTCGCCGCGATCCCGATCTGCCTACTTACCATCGTTCTGATATGGTGGCTGGGCACCCGCGACATGGACTTCCTTACCCCGCCCACCGAAGCAAAGCTCAGCCAAATCCGTGCCGCAGCCCTCGCCTCCTTACAGGTTTCCCGCATGGAGAATAATGCGATCCCCATGAAAGACCCTCCGCCCGCCGAAGATTCTAACGTCCCAGATTCCACCGTCCCAGTTGATCCCACCGATCTCGGCGACATCAAATCGCCGCCTACGCTCGATGCCTACGCGGAGCGAGCTCCGGAAGGAACCGATAAACTCATCGCTCTCGCTGCCGCGCTCGAACAGGCTGCCGCCTTTCAGCGCGCGCTCCTCGCTTATGAACGGGTCCTCGATCTTGCGGAATCTGATCCCGAGCAAATCCAATCCGCCGTCTACGCGATCCGCCGCCTCAAGCCCACCCTAGCTGATTGGAACCCCGATCCCGAGACCTCCAAACAAGCTATCATCCATATCGGCACGGGCGTTAAGTTCGCGGATTTCATGCCCGGTATACTCACGGAAATCATCCGCGACCTGAATACAGCATCCTCAGGTATCGTGAAATTTTCCCATGAACTCCACATCGGCCGAACCATCCAGACAACCGATGCACCGACACCCGTCGCGCTGTGGATCACTGGTCCCGGAGATGACGCGATTTCCACGGATGTCCTTTCTTTCACGACGGAAAACAAGGAAACACTGCGTAACGATCTCCTGAAAACCGCCTTCAACCTGGTTCGTGCCCACCTTGCAAAATCCGCCTCCTACAACCCCGCCCCTGAGTCACTGAACGATCCACTGGCCGCGCTGGAGTCCCACATCACCCGCCTCCTTTGGAACGAGTTCGGCAAGACGCTGAGCCCAGAACCTTAGACGAAACCAACGCGCAACGTGGATTCCATTACCCAAGCCACACTCGGTGCCGCCGTTGGCGAGGCACTCCTCGGGAAAAAGCTCGGCAACCGCGCGGTCGCATGGGGCCTGCTTTTCGGCACGCTACCAGACCTTGACGTCATCTTGTCCCCTTTACTCGACAGCGCCCGGCAGCTCGAATTCCACCGCGGTGCAAGCCACTCGCTGCTTATCATGGTCATCGCCTCATTCGTAATAGCCAAGCCCCTCGCGAAGCTCTGGAAAAAGGAAAAGATCTCCCCCACGCGAGCGGGCTGGTTCGTATTCCTCGCTTGGTCCACCCATGTATTGCTGGACTGCTTCACCGTCTATGGCACCTCCGTCCTCTGGCCGTTTTCCGAAACCCGCGTCGCCTTCAACAACCTCTTCATCATAGATCCGCTCTACACCTTGCCGCTGCTCGTTTCACTGTTGTGGCTGTGCTTCTGCCGCACGAAGCAGCTCCAGAAAAAACGCGCCCGCTTGCTAAAATGGGGCATCGGGATCAGCACCGCTTACGTAGCCGTCACCTTCGGACTGAAGTTCCTGATCTCTTCCGCTTTTGACAGCGACCTCGCCCGCCGCGAAATTACCTACGAACGCCGCATGGAAGCGCCCTCCGCTTTCAACACACTCCTATGGCGCTCGGTTGTGGATCGCGGCGACGAACTCTGGGTCGGATACCGCTCCGTTTTCGAAAATCCCTCCGCTCCCATCCGCTGGACGATCTACCCGCGTCGTGCCGAGACACTCACAGGCATGGAAACGGAACGTGAGGTTGAGACCGTGAAATGGTTCTCGCGCGGATGGTGGATCGCCCGCCCCCACACCGAGGGCGTCTGGATCGCCGATATGCGCTTCGGCGAGACGCGCACCTACGAGGAAAAACCCGGCATGGTCGATTCCCGAATGATTTTCTCCTGGTCTTTCCTACCCAAAGCCGAAGGCGACCGCCTCCGCACCGAACGCCCCGATGTCCGCATCGCCAAAGATTCCCTGAATCGCATCGCCCGCCGCATCTTCACTCGCGACGGCTGGGAAGCGACCCCCCGCCTCGCCGGAATCCCCGGCGCCTTGCCGGAATTCCTGCCGGTCAAGGAATGAGCCGGTGGCGTTGGCATGAACGTGAAACATCTTACGCACAAACCATGAAAACAATCATCGTGAGGAAAGTCCGCCAACGTTGAACGGAAGCCGAGCGTTTGCTAGCGAAAGAGGGCGACCCTCAACGCACTTCTCGAAGACCGTAAAGACCGCAAAATTCGATGATTTACATCGAAACAAGCAGCCTGCTCAGGCTGTTGATCAAGGACGCGCACTCGTTGGTATTAGCGCGCTTTCCAACCCACGACAGTCGGCAAGCGGAGGGAGCTAAGAAACTCTGCTTTAATGTCTTGATGCCGGGAGTGGACTGAGATTCCGCATTTTTCAGCGCCATTTGGGATGGGGAAACCAAAGAAACGTATCCTTACAAAGGCATCAGCGACAAAGAATTTCACAGAGAATTTAGTGTGACTGGCAAGAAATGAGCCATGCATCATTTTTTTACTCTATATATCGGAAAAATGCTTGCCACACTCCGGTGCAAACCCTATGTCCAGCGCCTCTTTAGCCGCCTCAGAACAATCGGAGACCCAAGGGAAAAGCAAAGCGGCAGGTCTCCAAAATTGCCCGATCTGATTTAAGAAGGGACAAAAAGAACAAACATTATGGTCAACGAACTCATCGCCGAAATGGTGGACGCAGGCGTCCACTACGGTCACCAAACGAAAAAGTGGAATCCCCGCATGAAGCCCTTCCTCATGAAGGACAAAGGCGGCATCTACATCATCAACCTCGAAAAAACCGTCCAGCAACTCGACAAGGCCGCCGACTTCCTCGCGGATCTCGCTGGCAAGAACAAGAGTGTCCTTTTCGTCGGCTGCAAGCGCCAGGCACAGGATGCCATCCGTGAAGCCGCAGAGGCCACCGGACAACACTACGTGAACCACCGCTGGCTTGGCGGCATGCTCACCAACGCCACCACCGTCCGCAAATCCGTGGAGCGCCTCCGCTACCTTGAGAACATCGAGAAACAGCCCGAGTTCAAGGCCATGTCCAAGAAGGAACTCGCCGCCCTCGGCCGTGAGCGCGAAAAACTTCTCCGCAACCTTCGCGGCGTCCGCAACCTCGACAAGAAGCCGGATGCCATCGTCATCGTCGATTCCGCCCGCGAGACCATCGCCGTCGCCGAGGCACACCGCCTCAACATCCCGATCATCGCCATCGTCGATACCAACGCCGACCCGGCCAAGGTGCAATTCCCCATCCCCGGCAACGACGACGCCATCCGCTCGATCCGCATCATCCTCCAGAATCTGGTCAATGCCATGGTCGCCGCCAAAAGGAACTGAGCCGCTGCCTTCTAACTTCTAACGTATCACTTTTACCCATACCGCATGATCACAGCATCAATCGTCAAGGAACTCCGCGACAAGACCAACGCCGGCATGATGGACTGCAAGAAAGTCCTCACCGAAACCAACGGCGACCTCGAAGCCTCCATCAAGCTCCTCCGTGAGCGCGGCATCATGAAGGCCGGCACCAAGGCCGACCGCGCCGCCACTGAGGGCATCATCACCGCCCGCGTCAACGATGGCGCCACCTCCGGCTTCCTGCTTGAGGTGAACTGCGAGACTGACTTCGTTTCCCGCAACGAGAACTTCCAGGCTTTTGTGGCCGAAATCGCCGGGAAACTGGCGGGTTCCGACGCGCACGACCAGCCCGCCGCCCTCGCCCTCCCGCACGGTGAGAGCACCATGGAAAACTTCGTGAAGGAAAAGGTCGTCGAGCTCGGCGAGAACCTCCAGCTCCGCAAGTATGTCCGCTTCGACGCCGCCCCCGGCGGTTACATCGCCTCCTACATCCACCTCGGTGGCAAGGTCGGCGTGCTT
Organism: Prosthecobacter debontii; assembly: GCA_945869855.1. Taxonomy (GTDB): domain Bacteria; phylum Verrucomicrobiota; class Verrucomicrobiia; order Verrucomicrobiales; family Akkermansiaceae; genus Luteolibacter. Next base: position 28,806 of record CAMBQC010000002.1, on the reverse strand, counting down.
CTCGAGGTCAATGCCACCGACGCCGCCACCTCCGCGAAGCCCGGCTTTCAGGAACTCGTCAAGGATCTCACCCTCCACATCGCCGCCTCCGCGCCGAAAGGCCTTTCCCGCGACGACATCCCCTCCGACATCGTCGAGACGGAAAAGGATATCTACCGCGTCCGACTGCTCGAACAGGGCAAGCCGGAGAACATCATCGAGAACATCCTCAAGGGTCAGCTCGCCAAGTTTTTTGCAGAATCCTGCTTCCTGGAGCAGGGCTTCGTGAAAGACCCGGACATCACCATCAATCAGCTCCTCGAACTCAAAGGCAAGGAACTCGGCGACACCCTCACCGTTACCCGCTTCGTCCGCTTCGGACTCGGAGAGTGACACCCCGCGCGGTTTCAAGCTTGACGGATCACACCGACTAGCCCATACACCGCGCCCCAAACAAACTTCCAAGAATACAACCAACGAAAATCATCAGCATGCGTGGAGTGAACGTAAAAAAAGGGGAGCCGGTTGACCGCGCCCTCAAACGCCTAAAAACCAAACTGGACGGCGAGGGTATCCTCGAGGAAATCCGCCGCCGTCGCGCTTTCGAAACGCCGACCGAGCGCTCGAAGCGCAAGCTCCGCACCGCTTCCAAGCGCAACAAGATCCGCTGGCGCTTCAGCGTGGGAGCCACACCTGCAGAGACCGTTGATCTCACAAACGATTGATCCCCCAAGGCGGAGCTAACTGCCCCCTCTACAAGAAGCGGACGCCGAAAGGCTCCGCTTTTTTTGTGCGATCGGAAAAACCCTGAGCTTGATTCGTTAATTTTTCCGTAATATTTTCTTTTCGTTCAGCGCATGAAGCAGAAAAGGAAAAAGATCCACGGGAAAAGCCCGGAAAACAGGAAGAGGCCGCATGACGGAAGCAGCTTCATTTCCTCGGTGAAGAAGCGCTGCCACGAGAAGACGAACCGCCGCCTTCATAGCCGCGGCAAACCGATCTGGGCCTCTGTGGCCTCCGAAGATTTTCTTGAGGAGGAGGGCGGCGCGGGATTTATCACGCAACTTGTCAGGGTGGTCGTAGGGTGTTTGCTGCTCCCTCTATGCTGGGTCACGACATGGGTTTTCCTCACGCAATTTTCGCATGCAACCGTCGAGCAAGGAATCTGGCAATCGCAGCCGTTCTGGTTTTTTGCCATTGGCGTGCTTTTGATGCTGGGTTGGTTCTGGTCGGGGATCGCACAGCCCGCGTTCCTCTACTGTTATGTTTTCGGTCATGAACTTACGCATGCCGCCTTCGTGAAATGCTACGGAGGCAAGATCCTGGAGATGGAATGGGGGACGAGCGGCGGCTACGTGACAACCGACAAGACCAACTGGGTAATCGCACTTTCTCCCTATTTCGTTCCGTTCTGGAGCGTGATCGCGGTGGTGATTTATGTCTCGGTGGGCGTGTTTCATGAGATCGGCACGCTGGGAAATCAGATTTTTTACGGCGTGATAGGGGCGACATGGTCGTTCCACCTCGCATGGACCCTATGGATGATCCCGCGGGATCAGCCGGATCTAAAGGATAACGGCACCTTCCTTTCGCTGACGCTGATTTATTTCGGAAACCTGTTGGTGCTGATCGTGTTGCTCTGCCTGGCCTCGCCTGTGCCTTTGGAGAGTCTTCGCGATTTCGGTCAATCGTGGTTGTCCACCGCCATGACATGGGGCGATGCCGCGCTGCGCTGGTTGGCAAGTCATGCCGAAAGTATCCCGGGGATAATCCGGCTATGATTCGGCATTGTTTTTCCGCGTGGTAGGCCGAAGCTGGGGTTGTGATCTACCTTGATGCCAATGCCACATCGGCGATGTTGCCTGAAGTCTTGGAAGCGATGCTCCCATGGCTGCATGGAAACCATGCGAACCCGTCCGGCGTGTACCGCGCCGCCAAGCTTGCGCGCAAGGCCATGGACGAGGCGCGCGGACACGTCGCGGAGTTGATCGGTGCGGATGTGGGCGAGATCGTTTTCACCGGAACAGGAACGGAGAGCGTAAACACGGCGCTGCGATCGCTCGATGAACTGGCGGGCGAAGGGAGCGCCATTGTCTCCGCCATCGAGCACAGCGCGGTGCTTCGCTTCGTGGAAAACTGTAAGCGAAAGGTATCCAAAATTCCGGTTCACGCCGACGGACGAGTCGATCTCGATGCCTTCGAGTCCGCGTGTGCGACTGCGGCGTATGTTTCCGTGATGTCCGCCAACAATGAAACAGGTGTGATCCAGCCCCTCGCGGAGCTAATCGCCATCGCACGTGAACATGGTCTGCCCATCCATAGCGACGCGGTGCAGGCGGTGGGGAAAATCCCGGTTGACGTTCGGCGGGAAGCCGTGGATCTGCTGTCGATTTCCGGCCACAAGTTCCATGGTCCCAAAGGGGTTGGCGCACTCTATGTTCGGAGTGGTCTCGATTTTCACGCCATGATTCACGGCGGTGGACAGGAAAACGGCAGGCGCAGTGGGACGGAGAACGTGGCGGGCATCGTCGCGATGGGTGAGGCCGCGAGACGGGCGAAAATCGCTTTGGAAACCGGCGAGGCGGAACGCATCCGGGAAATGCGGGACGCCTTCGAGAACCTTGTCATGGGCGGCGTATCCGGCTGTATGAGGAACGGAGACATCGCGTTCCGCCTTCCTAACACTTCCCACTTATCCTTCGAATCCTGCGACGCAGCGGGTCTGCTGATCCTTCTCGATGAAGCGGGGGTCGCATGCTCGGCGGGTTCCGCCTGTATGACCGGCAAGCGGCAACCTTCTCATGTCCAACTGGCAATGGGCATCTCCGAAGTGCGCGCCAAAACCAGCCTGCGTTTCTCCTTTTCCCGACTAAACACCCGCGATGAGGTCGAGAAAGCTGCTGAGATAACGATTCGCGCCGTAGAGAAATTAAGGCGGGTTCAGGGCACTGGAATCGGCCCTGTGGCGATCCACCACGGATCATCCTGAACTCCGAAGTGGCAGGGTAATTCATGGGAATTTTGAGTTCCCAAACCACTCTGCAACCAACTCCAAGAAGAATTTGAACCGCCAAGTCGCAAAGGGCGCCAAGGAAGATTCGTAATCCGTGGTTCGATTTCGGTTTTCAGTTCTCGGGATCAACGGAGCACCCCGAAAGTTTTCAGAGTCCATGTCTTGGGCTTGCCAGAGCGGATCCGTTCCGCCATTCGTTCTGAATGCCAACACTTATCGTCCTCGCAGCCGGAATGGGTAGCCGTTACGGCGGATTGAAACAGCTCGATCCGATGGGTCCTGCAGGTGAAACAGTGCTCGATTATTCTGTTTTTGATGCGATACGCGCCGGATTCGACCGCGTGATCTTTGTGATCCGAGAGGATTTTGCCGAGCTATTTCGTGCGGGAATCGGCGCGCGCTTCGCAGACCGGATCCGGGTGGACTATGCTTTCCAATACCTCGACGACCTACCGGAGCCATTCATGCCACCCGCTGGACGCACCAAGCCCTGGGGCACATCCCATGCGATCCTCGCAGCACGCCATCTGGTTGATTCTCCCTTCGCTGTGATTAATGCCGATGATTTCTATGGTCGCGACGCCTACGCGCGTGCCGCTAAGTTTCTTGGCACGATCACATCCCATCATTGCGGACTTGTGGCTTATCCTCTCAGCAACACGCTTTCCGATCACGGCCAAGTGAACCGTGGTATCTGCGAGGTCGCTAGCGGGTTGCTAAAAAGCGTCGAAGAGGTTCTCAGAATCAGCCATGAAGCGGACGGAAGCATTACTGGTGAGTGGCTGGACGGCCAACGCCGGGATATCACTCCCGAATCTCCCGTTTCCATGAACTTCTGGGTCTTTCCCGCCGAGTTTATGGTCGCCCTCCAAGCGGAATTCGTGAAATTCCTCACCGCTGGGACTGGTGTTTTCGGAGAATTTTACATTCCGTCAGCGGTCGATTCCCTCATCCGCCAAGACAAGACGATCTGCCATGTGATCGAGACGGATGCCTCATGGTTCGGCGTGACTTACCCGGAAGACAAGCAACCTGTGATGCAGTCGATACGGGCACTCATTGCGGCAGGCGAATACCCTGATCCACTGGTGGGCTGAACAGGATCGCGCGCGGGCAGGGAAACCCATTCTCTTTCATGAAGGCCGCGCAATCGGTGCGGACTCTAGGTTGACGTTGAAAAAATCCTCCATCACGGCGCGATAAACCTCACGCTTGAAGGAGGGTATCCAGTCGAGATCGAATTCTTCGGGCAAGATCCAGCGGTAAGCGCCAAATTCCTGTGGCGTCTGTTTCACGTCGATGGGCGGGGCGGTGTCCTTCAGCTTGCAGAGGAAATAGGTTTGCTCCTGGCCATGGTTGCCGTGCTTTCGAATTTTTTTTACACGGACTTCGGGCGGGTATAGGTAGCGGTAGCCATCACGGCGCTCGAGGATCTCGTAGTCATTTTTCCCGAGCCCCACCTCCTCGCGAACCTCACGGATCAATGCCTGCTCCATACTTTCTCCGTCATCGACACCACCTTGTGGGAACTGCCACGCACCCGGCAGATTGAAGCGCTCACAAACTAAAAGACTGCCACTAGCATTCACAATGAGTGCCGCAACGTTCGGGCGATAATGAACCATGTAAAAAGCCTGACAAATTCTCAAAGTCCGATCAATATTTAACTTTTCTAATGCATCTACAGGCTGGTCAAAACCGTATCTCGGTGGCATTAAACAAAGCTATGAATAATCTGTCATTTATCTTTATGGGTTTTGTGGCCTTTTCACCGCTTGCTTTTGCTCAAAACAACAACCCTAGACCGAATCCGGACTCTGAAGTATCTCAGCAAGAAAAGGACAAAGACAACGACAAGGAAACCCGAAACGGCTTTTGGGAAGCTAATCTTGTGGGCGGAAACTATATGGTCGCCTTGGGACGAATCTCATCAGTGAGCCGCCACAAGTATGTGCTAGACGGTTCGGTCATCGTCGATGAGGTGACGATCGACACCGAGGGCCAGGCGCTGGCTAGGTTCTATTTCATCTCACCGATCGAGGTGGGAGGCACTGGCGCGGCAGCGGCGGATGCGGTGGAAAGGGCGGCGGCGCTACTCGATGGCGCGGTGCGGCGGGCAGGTGTGGATGTCCAAGACATGGTAGTCAAAAAATATCCGCTCACCACACACTCCAAGACGATCGAATACCGCCTGCTTTCCGAACAACAGCTCGGTGCGCTTTATGGGAGCGCTAAGACCGCATGGGTCACCGGCAAGGGCAGGGTGTTCACCGGCCGCTGAGAAATCTCCGCGCTCGCCAAGCGGATCATGCACACGCAGCATCCCGCCGTGAACGGACAGGAAATACGCGATGCACTCGACCGCGCCAGGGTGCTCCCCAGCAAGCAGCTCGGCCAGAATTTTCTGACCGATCCGAACATGGCGCGCTGGATCGTTTCCCAACTCGAGATTTCCGCCGAAGACACGGTCGTAGAGGTCGGCCCCGGCACGGGATCGCTCACGGAGCATGTGCTCGGAAAAGCGAAGCGTGTAATCCTCGTAGAGTTCGACACCCGCCTCGCGGCCGAGCTGAGGGAACGTTTCCGCGACCGCGACGATGTGGAAGTGCACCACGCCGACGGCGCGAAGTTCGACCGCCGCGCCCTTTTCAAGCACCGCCCGGTCAAATTTCTCGGCAACCTGCCCTATTCCTCCGGAGGCGCGATCATGAAAAACATGCTTTGCCGCCCGCATCCGTTTTCACGGGCCGTGATCATGTTGCAGAAAGAAGTGATCGACCGCCTTTCCGCTCAGCCCGGCGTGAAGGATTACGGCATCCTCAGCCTGCGCATGCAGGTGGATTGGGAAATCACGCCGCTGCGTGTGGTGCCGCCGGAGGCCTTCTATCCGCGCCCTAGCATCGACTCCGCCGTCGCTGTGCTGACCCCGCGCAACGAGGTTGGCGAGCCGACCTTCGACCTCCGGCTGTTCGACGAACTCGTGCGCCGGGGATTTTCCCAGAGGAGAAAGCAACTCGGAAAGCAGCTTCCGGACTCGCCGCCGTGGCGTGAGGTTGCGGAGAAACTCGGCTGGCCTCCGACCACGCGCGGCGAGGAGCTGGATCTTGCGAAATGGATCGAGCTGACCCGCGAATACGACACCCATCCGCTCAAGGACAAGCCGCAGAAAAGTGAAGAAATCTTCGATGTCGTCGACGAAAACGATGTTCCCGTCGGCACCGCCACACGAGCCGAGGTTCATGCGAAAAAACTCGTCCACCGCGCGGTGCACGTCTACGTACTGAACCGCAACGGCGACCTGTATCTCCAGAAACGCTCGCGCCTTAAAGACATGAATCCGGGTGTCTGGGACTCCAGCGTTTCCGGCCACCTCGATGCGGGTGAGGACTATCTCCAGGCCGCTGTCCGCGAGCTCGGCGAGGAAATCGGGATCGACGCGAACGCGAAGGATCTGGAACACATCGCCGCAGTGAAACCGTCCGTCGAAACCGGCTGGGAGCACATCCATGTTTTCCTCACCCGCCACAGCGGCGCGGTGAATTTCCCCGCCGCGGAAATCGAATCCATGATGCCTTTCCCCATCCCGGAGATCAAAGTATGGATGGCGGCCAGCCCTGAGGATTTCTCACCCGCGTTTCGGTTGATTTTCTCCGGGGCGGGTTTGTGATAGTCCTGCGATCCATTTCCTTGCTGCCATGATAAGAAGCCTCTTCAGCGTTGCCATCTTCACGCTCTGCCAGACGGCTTGTCAGGAAAAGCCTCGGGAAGTGGAGCGGCAGGCGGATGTGGTGGAGGTTGCAAAAGTTCCGGATTGGCAGGCTCATCCGATGCTGGACTATGAGGTGATCCGGGAATTTCCGCATGACACGGAGGCTTTCACGCAGGGCTTGCTGGTGTCGCAGGGGCAGTGGATCGAGAGCACCGGCGGTTACGGGACTTCGGGCATCCGGCGTGTGGAAAAGGAGACGGGCAAGCTGCTGGTAAAAACGGAGCTGGCTGCGGATTTTTTCGGGGAAGGAGCGGCGGAGATGGACGGGAAAATCTATCAACTCACCTGGCGGAGCCAGCGGGGATTCGTTTATGATGTGAAGACTTTGCAGAAGCTGGGCGATTTCAAATACCAGGGCGAAGGCTGGGGGCTGACGAACGATGCGAGTTCGCTGATCATGAGCAACGGCAGCGACCGGCTTCGTTACCTCGATCCGAAGACCTTCCATGTTTGGCGGGAACTGCCCGTGCGCGTCCATGGCGAGCCGGTGAATCTCCTCAATGAGCTGGAGTTCATCGAGGGCGAGATTTTCGCGAATGTCTGGCACACGGAGAAAATCGTGCGGATCAATCCGAAGGATGGGAATGTGATCGGTGTGATCGATCTCACCGGGATCGACGCGAAGGAGAAACGGCGCGATCCCCAGCATGTTCTCAACGGCATCGCCTACGACCCAAAGACCGGGGAAATGTTCGTCACGGGGAAATGCTGGCCGAAGATCTATCAGATCCGGCTGGTGCCGAAAAAGTGATCCGCGTTTACGAGGTCACCGCCGAGCGGTCGTCGCTGAGGCCGGATTTTTCCAGGAAATAATCGTAGCCGCCAGTGTAGCGGGTGACCATTGCGCCGCCCTGCGGATCCTTTTCGTTGCGGGTCACGTGCAGGGTCGTTTCTGCCAATGTGCGGATGAAGTGCACATCATGGGAGATGAAAACGAGCGTGCCTTCATAGGCTTTGAGCGCGTTGACGAGGGAGTCGATGGAGAGGATGTCGAGGTGGGTGGTCGGCTCATCCATGAGCAGGAGGTTCGGCGGATCGACGAGGAACTTGACGAGGTTGAGCCGGGATTTCTCACCGCCGGAAAGGATGCCGCATTTTTTCTCCACATCCGACCTACGAAAAAGGAAGGTGCCAAGGATGGCGCGCGCGTCCTCCTCGCGGAGGGTGGGGCAGGCTCCCATAACCTCATCGAGGACGGAGTTGAATTCGTTGAGCGCCTCGGCGCGGTGCTGCGAGTAGTAGCCGATCTTGGTGAGGTAGCCGGTTTCCTTTTTCCCGGAGTCGATCTCAAGCTCTCCGGCGAGCAGTTTAAGCAGGGTGGTTTTTCCCGCGCCGTTGGGGCCGACGAGGACGATCTTGTCGCCGCGCTCGATGGTGAGGTCGAGATCCTTGTAGATGCGTTTGCCGGGGTAGGATTGGCCGGCCTTGATCAGCTCAACGACCTTCTGGTTCGAGCGGGGCGGCTGGGGGAAGGCGAACTTGAACGGTTTGCGCGGCGCGCGAGGTTTTTCGATACGCTCGATTTTATCGACCAGCTTGATGCGGGATTGCACCTGCGCGGCCTTCGAACCGACCTGTCGGAAGCGCTCGATGAATTCCATGTGCGCCTCGATCTCCTTGTTCTGGTTGCGGTAGGCCTGCACCTGCAGGTCAAAGCGTTTCTCGCGCTGGTCGAGGTAGGCGGTGTAGTTTCCTGTGTAGGAAATGAGCTGCGCGGCGTCGGGATCGATCTCGATCACGGTCTCGATCATGGTGTCCATGAAATCGCGGTCGTGGGAGATCATCAGGATCGCGCCGGAGTAATTGAGCAGGTAGCGCTGGAGCCACAGCAGGGAGAGGAGGTCGAGGTGGTTGGTAGGCTCGTCGAGCATCAGCAGATCCGGCTCCATCACGAGGAGCTGGGCGAGGTGGGCGCGCATGACCCAGCCTCCGGAGTATTCGCGGGCGGGTTTGGAAAAATCCTCCTGCTTGAAGCCGAGACCGGAGAGGATCTTCTTCGCCTTCGGTTCGAGCTGGTAGCCGTTGAGTGCGGTGAACTGATCCTGCGCCTTCGCGAACTCGGGCGTGCCGAGGTTCCCCGTGGCCTCGCCCTCGCGGATCGTTCGCAGCAGGCCGATCATTTCCGGGGTGATGCCCATCGCGATCTCGAGGATGGTTTCATCGGTAGGCTCGCCCGCCTCCTGCGCGAGGTAGCCGGTGATGGCGTATTCGTCGCGGTCGATGGTGCCTTCGTCGGGCTGATCTTCATCGAGGATCATGCGGAAAAGCGTGGATTTACCCGCGCCGTTGGGCCCGACGAGGGCGACACGCTCGCCCCAGTTGATGGACATCTCCGCCTCGCGCAGCAAAGTCCGCCCGCCGAGGGTCTTCGTCAGTTTCTTGATCGTCAGCACGCGGATGGGGTAAGAGAAGGCGGCACGAATGTCAAACTTGGCCTCACGCCGGCTGCTGTTGCGAGATGCAGTGCAGCGTGCCGCCTTCTTGGACGAGGTCTAGGCAGTCGATGGGGATGATCTCGCGGCCGGCGAATTGCTCGGCGATGATGCCGAGGGCGCGGTCGTCGTTTTTCCGCTGGCGGAAGGTGGGGACGAGGACGGCGTGGTTGAGGATGAGGAAATTCACGTAGGAGGCGGGGAGGATGGGCAGGCGCCAGCCGGGGATCTCACAGGCCTGCGGGAGGTGGATGGGGATAATCTGGTAAGGACGCCCGGCGGGGGTGAGGAAGTTTTTCAGGCGGTGGGTATTGTCGGCGAGGGGATCGTGATTCGGTGAGGTAGTGTCCGGCTCATGGCAGGCGAGGATGGTGTCTTCGTTGATGAAGCGAGCAAGGTCGTCGATATGGCCGTCTGTATCATCGCCCACGATACCTTGGCGGAGCCAGAGGATTTCGGAGACGCCTAGTGTGTCGCGGAGTTTTTGTTCTGTTTCCTCGCGGGAGAGGTGGGGGTTGCGGTTCGGGTTAAGCAGGACGGCTTCGGTGGTGAGGAGCTGACCGCGTCCGTTGACCTCGATCGCGCCGCCTTCGAGGATCATACCGCCTTTAAAAATCGGCAAGCCGAAGGCGGCGGCAATGCATTCCGGAATGGCATTGTCGAGATCCCATGGGCCGAATTTTCCGCCCCATGCGTTGAATTCCCAGTCGGTAACGGCGATCTTGCCAGCGGCATTTTTCACGAAGATCGGGCCGTGGTCGCGGCACCAGACGTCATTGTTGGGGTGATCGAAAAGTTCGACGTTCGCGGGATCGGCCTTGGCGCGGTTGCAGGCGGCGGCGATGTTTTTATGGGAAGCGCCGGCGGCGTTGATGCGGACGGTTTGCGTATGCGAGATGGCCGCTACGATTTCGGCGAACTTGGCATAGATGATATCGCGTTTCTCGCCGCCCCAATGACGCGGATCGTCCACTGGCCAGGAAAGCCAGATGGCGCTTTGCGGCGACCATTCGGGCGGCATGGCGTAACCAGATTGCGTTGGAGTCATCTCGGCAGCTTCACGCTTTCCGAGGCGGAATTCAATTCTAACTGACAACCAACAAGTCGCTGACTTTCGGCGGAAAAAACGATTCAGTGACGAAATATTGACAGTCGGTGGATTTCACCCTAGTTGTGACCACGGTAATTGAGCACATGTCCAAGACCTTCCTAAGAGAGTCGCGCCCGCCCTTACCTAAATTACAAAAGGCTGGCCGGCTCGACACACAAATCACTCCTGGTCCCAACCATGGGGAGTCTTTGGATAAAAGGATACAGCTAGGAGTGTTTTTAATATTCGGTTTATCTGTATTTTTATTTCTCGTATTCGAAGGACTGCGTCGGCAATCAAAACCACAGAACGTGAAGTCACCGGGTTACGAATCGTCATTCACCGTCTCCTCCGGGCAAGAGGAAGGACTTAGCAAAAACAACCTCAACGATCTGCTGGGAGCTCACGCCGCCGAAAAACTGGTATCCGATGCACTTGATTCCAATTCCGATAACATCGCCCGTAAATTCAGGCTGGATACGGAGACGTCGCCCACCGCCGCTTATGAGATCCTGAAGGATATTCGGACGAAGGAAGGCGGTTTGGAAGAACTCAAATGGCTAGGAATTCGCTACATAGGGGACAGGGTGATCGAGGAGGTTGCAACAATCTGTTCCACGGGAAAATCGAATTCTGTTCGTCTTGCACAGATCACGCGCCAGCCCGACGGATCGCACAAGGTTGATTTCGCGTCTTACATACGCAAAACCAGTCATCCATGGGATGATATCGTGGATGGCAATGTGGAAACTTGCCTCGTAAGGGTGACGATTTCCGAATCCGCTTATCACAACGGGGTATTCAGCGACGAAACGAAATGGCATGCTTACAAGATCAGTTCCCCGGACATGAACACAACCCTCCATGCTTACGCCGAAATCGGCTCCGAAGAGGAAATCCGTATCAGGGATATCCTAGCGACTGATCCGCAGTCGCCGCGCCTTACGCTTCAGATTCAGAGGAACGAAACACTTCTACCAAAGCAATTCAAGATCAGCAAAGTGATCGCCCGCGACTGGATACATGATGATGTATCCATGGAATCGGCAGGGCACTGAAGCGATCGGAGGGATGCAAGGTTGCGGCGGAAAGTCGACAGGCTCGGCAATCGTACTACACCGATGGCATGCGTGCTTATACCTAAATTAGACCTTTTACCCCCACATCGAACCGGCCCTGAAACCGAACGAGAGGAATTCACAATACGTTTAGCGCCACAAAAATTCCTACTTTCCTCAGGACCCTCGTCCTTGGCTTCAAGACAAACGAATGTGATCTGTGTCAGCGGCACGATGGGAGATTTGCTCCCAATCCTCTGGCGACAGGCAGGTGGGGTCGGCGGCTACCCAGTGTCCCGGTTGGATTTCGCGGAGCGAGAGATCCATGCCGATGGTTTCCTCGTAGCGCGGGTGATTCATGCGATGACCAAAGGCGCTGCCCGCCGGGGGATCGATGGGAGACGGGACGTCGCCTTCGAGGAGAATTTTTTTGCGCTTCACCTTGGGATCGGCGATGGGGACGGCGGAGAGGAGTGCCTTGGTGTAGGCGTGTTTGGGACTCCGGTAGATCGTTTCCGAATCGGCGAGCTCGACGATTTTACCGAGATACATGACGGCGACGCGGTCGCTGACGTGCTTCACCACGGAGAGGTCGTGGGCGATGAAGAGGTAGGAGAGGCCGAAGTTTTTCTGGAGATCGACGAGAAGGTTGAGGATCTGGGACTGGACGGAGACATCGAGAGCGGAGACAGGTTCGTCGCAGACCAGCCACTTGGGCTTCAGGGCGAGAGCGCGGGCGATGCCGATGCGCTGGCGCTGGCCGCCGGAGAACTCGAAGGGATATTTCTCTACCGAGGAGGCGGAGAGGCCGACGGTTTCGAGGAGATCATCGACCCATTTTTTCCGCTCGGCGCGATTGCCCATGCCGTGAATGCGGTAGGGTTCCTCGATCAGGGAGCGGACACTCATCCGCGCATCAAGCGACTCAGCAGGATCCTGGAAGATCATCTGGAAATCCCTGCGCAACGGGCGGAGAGCACCTTGGCCGAGGTGGGTGATATCGCGGCCTTCGAAAAGGATCTTTCCGGAGGTCGGCGTGAGGAGGCGGACTAGGGCTTTGCCGAGGGTGGATTTCCCGCAGCCGGACTCACCGACGATGCCGAGCGTTTCGCCCACTCCGAGGCGGAGAGATACACCGTCCACAGCTTTCACCGCGCCGGTCTGTTTCATAAACAAGCCGGTGCGCACGGGGAAATGCACCCGCAGGTCTTCGGCGGTTAGTAACGGGGTATCGCTCACAGGTTCGAACATTCCTTACAGATTTCCAGCCAGTGTCCCGGCTGCACTTCCTTGAACTTGGGCCGCTCGCGGGTCATTGAGGACTTCCGGTCCATGCGCTGGCAGAAACGGCAGCCGTGCGTGTGCTCGCCAAGGCCAGCGACCAGACCGGGAATGGTGGGCAGGACAGATTTCGGCGGCGTTTCCAATGTCGGTATGGAGCGGAGCAATGCCTGAGTGTAGGCGTGGAGCGGATTTCCGAAAAGCTCATCCACGGGCGCGCTCTCCACCACGCGACCGGCATACATGACGACGACTTCGTCACACGATTCCGCGATCACGCCGAGATCGTGGGTGATGAGCATGACGGACATGCCAATGTCATTCTGGAGACTTTCCAAAAGACCGAGGATCTGCGCCTGGACGGTGACGTCGAGAGCAGTGGTTGGCTCATCAGCAATGAGCAGTGAGGGGTGGCAGGCAAGTGCGATGGCGATCACAACGCGCTGCCTCATGCCGCCGGAAAGGTGGTGCGGGTAATCCATCATTCGCTTCTCCGGAGCGGGAATGCGGAGTAGGGCTAGCATTTCCGTGGCAGCGTCCCAAGCGTCCTTCTTCGACATATCCTTGTGGATGCGAAAAACCTCCGCCACTTGCCGACCGATGCGGTGGACAGGGTTGAGCGCGGACATGGGCTCCTGGAAAATCACGCCGATCTCGCCGCCGCGCACCTGGCGCATGCGCTTGTCGGAGGCATGAATAAGATCCTCGCCCTTGAAGCGGATCTCGCCGCCGAGGATTTTCCCCGACGGCTGCGGCAACAGGTGCACGATGGACATCGCAGTGACACTTTTCCCGCAACCCGACTCACCGACGATGCCGACTGTTTTCCCCTGCGGGATGGAAAAGGAAACCTGATCCACGGCGCGCAGCATCCCACGCTCTGTATCGAACGAGGTGATGAGCTTGTCCACTTCCAGCAGCTTCACTTCGCTCATGGTCCGACCTCCGTTTCCTTTGGCTCCGGTGTGATGATTTCCCCGCTGGGTTCTTCCACCGGTGTTTCCGCATCAGCGGGCTCAGGGAAACGATAGTCGTCGAAGATGCGGTTCACCTCGCCGAAGCTACGGCCCACGCGTTTCGCGTCTAGCGTCTCCTTTTTCATCTGATCATCGATCCAGTGGACGTGGACTTCCATGGGTTCGTAAACGATGGGTGCACAGAAGCGGGTCTGCTCGGAATCCGGCCAGCGCACCCAGCGCCAGCTGCCCATGCGGACGAAATCCACGGTGTAGGCGGGCACGAAGATCGCCTCGTCGTGTATGATGCGCTGGAGTTTGTGGGACGTCTCGCGTAGCTCCTGCTCAGTGCGGGCGGAACGTGCTGTCTCAGACAGTATATCGGTGTCTGCCCGTCCCCATGCGAGGATGTTATTAGTCTGCGGCTTGATATTGCCGCGCTCATCGTATGCGTTCGAGGAGTGCAGAAATTGGTGGAAGTCTGGGATCGGGGGGGTGATGACCCATGCCGTGAAACTCATCTCGTGCTGCTTGAGCATGACCTTCTTGTAATCCACCGTCGCCTCGTTGGAATCAAGCCGGAGATCGAACCCGCAGGCTTTCGCCTCCTCCCGGAGGATCGTCAGCATCTTGTCGAAATTGGGATTGGCCCGGTAGGACACGGAAATGGAAAGTTTAGTGCCGTCCGGACGACGCAGGATGCCGTCTCGGTCTGTCTCGGTGAAACCAGCCTCACGGAAGGCGGCGCGGGCTTTTGAGACGGAGAAGGGACGCGCCTTGATCGTAGGATCGCTGAATAGCAGGTAGCCCTGATTAAACGCGTCTAGGCGTTTGTAGTCACTACGATGGATTACATCGATGACCTTCTGCCAGTTCATCGCATGTTGGATACCGATGCGAATTTGTTTATCATCCAGCAAGGGCTTGGTGACATTGAGATAGAGGCCATAAGGGATAGCCGGGTATTGGTTGTAAAAGGTGTAGCGCTCAATGTATCCTTGATAGACTGGATCGATTTCTGATTTCTCATACCAATACTCCGGGCGCGTTAGATAAAAGGAATCCAGTTCCCCGGCACGGAACAGCTCGAAGGCCTTCGGTTCGTCGCGGACTGTGGTGTAGACGATACGGTCAGGATTGAAACGGTGTTTGTAGTATTTCCTGTCCTTCGCCCACCAGTCCTTCACGCGGGTCTGGGTGATGGAGACACCTTTAACGACATCCTCCGGGAGCACCTCGTAGGCACCTGTGGTCGGCGGGAACTTCCACTGGTAGCGCTCGGTGTAGTCCGGGCCGTATCCCGCGTAGAAATGGGGCGGCGAGGGCGTGAGAGCGCCGGCCAGCGCGGGGGCGTAGAGCTGCGCCTCGGGCAGCGAGATGGATAGCAGGCGGTCGCCATAGGCCGTGATATTCGCCACATTTTCACGGAAGAACTGCTTCGCGTAGGGGTTCACGATGTCGTCGGAGATCCGGATATAGATATTGAAAAGGAAGTCCCCTGCCCTCACTGGTACGCCGTCGGAATAGCGCGCCACCTCGGTTATCTCGAAGTAAACCGTGCGCCCGTCCGGCGAGACCGCCCAGCGTTTCGCAAGGCCGGGGATCATGGCTGTCGTTTTCGGATGAAGGCCCACGAGCGGGATATCGATTTCGTCGTAGAGCGTTCCACGGAAGCCGTTATTCGAGTTGTCGCCAAAGGGGCGGAGCGTCGGTGGGAAGGCCATCATAAACTGGCGGAAAGTGCCGCCTTTTATCGCGCGGGGGTCGCCGATCTCCTCATGTTCCATACCGTCCTCCCAGATTAGATCAGACGGAATATCCTCCGGTTTTCTGAAACGGAAATAATCCCCCAGCCCGAGCCGGAAATTCCATTTCTCCTCCTCGCGTTTCAGGGCGATGAGATGGCGCTCGGCCGTTTCCCGCTCCTGGCCTTCGGCAGCGAGTAGTTTCGCCTCCGTTTCAATCTGCGCCTTCTCCGTCGCCGCTTTCTGCTCGTTGAGCCAGTTGAGGATGTAGCGGTTGTATTGCTTCAAGAAATCCTCGTAGCCCGAGCCGCGGGCGATCTTTGCCTCTTCACGACTGCAGCCGTAAAGGGCGATGGAGAGCGCCGCCAGCAGGAAGATATTCAGGGTGTTTCGCATCAACGGTAGTAACTGTGTTTTTTCGGATCGAAAGCCTCTCGGACGGCCTCCCCGACGAAAGTGATGAGCACCAGAAGGCTGACAAGTACGAAGAAGGTGGAGGAAACCAGCCAAGGAGCGGAAAGGTTCGAGAGTCCGTCGTTGAGGAGGCGGCCCCAGGTAGCGTATTCCGGCGGGAGGCCGAAGCCGAGGTAGTCGAGGGCAGTGAGCGAGGACACGAGACTGGACATAGTGAAAGGAACAAGCGTAACTAGGATTGCCACGGTGTTGGGCAGGAGGTGGCAGAGAATGATGCGGGGCGTGCCCGCGCCCAGCACCTGGGCGGAAGCAATGTAGTCGCGCTCCTTATCGCGATAAGCCGCCGTTCGCATCAGCGAGGTGATGCCCATCCAGCCGAAGAGGATCAGTATCGCGAGGATGATCGGCAGCCCCTTGAACTGCTCCGGCACCATGCTTGCGAAGATGATAACCACGAAAAGGAATGGAATGTTCGAGAACACCTCGATGAGGCGATCCACCGCGAGGTCGAACCAGCCACCGAGGTATCCCATCAGCATCCCGAGGATGATTCCTATCGTATAGACAATGGGCAGAAAAATCAGGGCTGCCTTAAAATTTACCTGCAGGCCACCGTAGAGATAAGCGAGAACGTCGTAGCCCTGCGAGGTGGTGCCCAGCCAGTTTTTCTCCTTCGGCAAAGGCGGGGCGGGATGGTATTTTATCGCGCGGAGTTCGCTGCTTTCCATCGCCAAAAAGCCTTCGATCGTGCCCGCACCGCTATAGTTTTTCTTGAGCATCTTGCCATCCTTGTATTCGGCGGAAAAGACCCTCACGTTGTTCGAATCCCAGCCGTCCACCGGACCGTTGAGCTTGCCACCGCGCAGAGTGAAGCGCAGATGGAGGCGACCTTCCTCGGTGTCGTGGTATTTCGCCGCGAGCCCGAAGTATGGCTTCCTCGCGCCGGATTCACAATAAATCCCTTCCCGCTCGACAAGGGTCTTGGAGCGGGGTTGTAGGGTATCATCCGTCGCTCCGAAAGGAACGAGGGGCATGATTACTTTTCCTCGCGCTTCGGTCTTACCGCTTAGGAAATCGAGCTTGAGCTTCCTGTAATTGACCGGTGCGTCGGCACCCTCGCCGGTGATGCCGAAGTTGGAGCCCTTGAACTGTTTCGGGCTGAACGCGGGGTAAACCCACTTTCCGTTGTAGCGGACAGCGAGAGCCTCCTTGCCGACCACCACCTGATCGAGCGCGGCCAATGCCCCCAAGCCGAGCAGGATCAAAAGAGAGTAGTAGCCGCGTTTGATTTCCTTAAAACGTTTCAAGCGCCGCAGGGTCACCGGATTCGGTGGACCGCCGGTGAACGAGGCGACGATTAGCCAGATGCCGACCGCTGCGAGGATCAGCACGCTAAGCCATCCGAACCAAAGGAACTCACCTCCCGCGTATTTCCACTTCAGCCCGAAGACCTCGCGGCTCGTTTCGAAGAACCAGCGCGCCGTCGGGAAGTCGATGCCGCGCAGTTCTCCGAAGGCCGCGAGCAGCCCCATGATCAGCGTGAGAATTCCTATCGTCCTGCGGCTCATTTGAATTTGATCCTCGGATCCACCATTGCGACGATCATGTCGGAGAGCACATTTCCCAACAACATCAGGAACGCCGCGATGGTCAGCGTCCCCATGATGACCGGCACGTCCCGCGCGATCACCGCCTGATACTGTAAAAGCCCGAAGCCCTGAATGTCGAACACCGTCTCCACAAGCAGGGAGCCACCGATGAAAATCCCGACGAGCCCGCCCAGGCTCGTGGCGATAGGGATCATCGAGTTACGGAACGCGTGGCCGAACACTGCCTTGCGGAAACCCACACCTTTTGCAACAGCGGTGCGGACGTAGTCGGCGGAGAGCTGATCCATCAGATTGTTTTTTGTCATCATCGTCAGCATCGCGAACGAGCCGACCAGATAGCAGAGCAAGGGCAACGCCGTGTGATGAGCGAGATCTTTCACCTGATCCCACGGAGCCATTTCCGCGAAACCGGGACTCGTCATCCCGAACAGCGGGAAGAGGTTCATCCGTGCGCCGAGGTGGACGAGCAGGATCGCGCCGAGGGCGAAACCGGGGATCGAGTAGCCGATAAAAATCAGCACCGAACTGGCGCTATCGATAAAAGTCCGGTGCTTCAGCGCCTTGAGCACGCCGAGCGGCAGGCAGACGGCGTAGGTGATGACCGCCGTCAGCAACCCGAAGTAAACAGCCACTGGCACGCGCTCCAGGATCATCTGGCCGACGGGGTCATTGTAAACCGTGGAGCGTCCGAGATCGCCTTGCAGCAGGCCGCTGAAATTCGTCCGGTAGGCCACCGCCCGCGGCAGATAGGCGGGGACTTTCGCGCCTTCTGGGCTGCGGCGTTTAAACCTTTCCTCGCGCATCTTCACGCTCTCGTAGCGGATTTCCCAGTCTTCCGCACTGATATCGTTACTATCGAACGTGCACTTCGCGGAGACGATGGTTTCACCCTTCTTTTTGACCTCTATCAGCCGTCCGTCGCCACGCAGCACAATCGTCGCTGTATTGTCCGGATCTTCACCACCGCCGCCGATCATACCATCGCCCACGACCCCGAACTCACCCTTGGAAAGCCTGACTTCCTTCGGCAACAGCCCCACCCACTGGAGATAGGCTACCGGCATCGACTTATCGAGACCGAACTGCTCTTCCAGCTCCTCCATCTGCTCCGGGCTCAGGCCGCCGCCTGCATCACCCGAAGCCTTTTTCGCCCCGCCGCCCTCCGCGGTGCCCGCCGCCTGCTGCAGCATCCGGTCCATGGGCCCACCAGGCACGAACCTTGTGATCGCGAAAACAACAAAGGTGATCCCCAACAAGGTCGGGGGGATCAGCAGAAAACGCCTAAGGAAATAACTTTTCACGCTTTGAATCGCGGGAGTTTCGGTGTGCCCGCCCCGTTGGCAAGCCCCGTCCTACCTATCCGCCTAATATTCCTGTCCTTTTTCCTTCTTCACCGCGAGCACGTAATCGAGCACGGCCTTTTCGTCCGACGAAGGCAGCCCGGCATGGCGGATCATCTTCGGCATCGCGTCCTCCCAGTCCATGATATCGACTTTCTCGGGGAGTTGGTAGGCGTGGCACTCGCCGCATTTGAGCATGTAGACCTCATGCCCGCGCTGGAGCTGCGCCAGCGGTTTCCCGCTCTTCTTCGCCATCGCCTCGCTGGGATTCGGCACCTCGGAAATACCGCCCACCGCCCCGTCGTCACCCCCGTCCATATCAGCGATCCCGCCCCCACCCGAAGGGACACAGGCGCTGAGCAACAACGAGAGCAAGGCAAGGGCGATCCGCTTGGGTTTCATCGGTTTATCCTACACCAAGGGGCTTCGCAGTCACAACCAATAAGTCTTCAGGAAACCGGAAGGTGATCAAGCTGCGGAAAAGTCCAAACAACGCTCGCCTCTTGAGTCCCGGCAGGGACGGCCAGATCGTAGCCGAGGAGTGCAACAAAGCGGAACCCGGGGCTTTTCCCTAGCTTGATTGCCTCACCCCACCTCGCACGGGATACCCTTGAGCTTCCCTTTCCGGCAATAATCGGCTCCGCCAGCATCGGTGACAAGGAGATCGATCTGATCCGGCCTTACAAAATAGTGGTCGGTTTTTTCACCTAGTTTGGTATGGTCGAGCATCGCGCACTTCCATCCGGCATGGGCGATGATGGTGGCTTTAAGGCGGGCCTCCTCAGGGTTCGGCTCGCCGATGCCAAGGGACGGATCAAAGCCACCGCCGGAGAAAAAAAATCGGTCGATGCGCAGGGCGCGGACACCCATTTCCGTGAGCATGCCATGGAATCGACCAGCCTTGGGATCGTGGATCCCGCCAAGGAGGATGACCTCGATGTCATTACGGACGGCGAGCTTCTCGACGACCCCGATCGCGTAGGTAACGACACGCAGGCCGAGCTTTTCCGGCAGGTGCCGGGCTAACTCAAGTGCGGTGGAGCTGGCGTCAAGCATCAGGGTCTCGTTCTCGACGATGTGCCTGACCGCGGCCTTCGCGATGGCTCCCT
This sequence comes from Prosthecobacter debontii, assembly GCA_945869855.1. Taxonomy (GTDB): domain Bacteria; phylum Verrucomicrobiota; class Verrucomicrobiia; order Verrucomicrobiales; family Akkermansiaceae; genus Luteolibacter. The sequence goes on along the minus strand of CAMBQC010000002.1, from coordinate 9,010 downwards.
TTTCCGCCGCCTGCCTGCCCTCCCTTTCGCTGCGGGAAAGCTCGCGGATGACCATGGAGTTTTCCGTCGCCCCACCATGTGTGCGGTGGAGCAGTCCTTGGCGGGAAAGGCCATCGAGATCCCGCCTCACGGTTTCCTCAGTGACTTCCAACAGCGAGGCCAGCGACTGCGTGCGCACCGCCCCATCGCGCTTCGCGATTTCCAGTATTTTCCTGTGTCTTTCGAGTGCCAGCATGTGGTTTTTTCTTTTTTTAAGCTTGCTCTTGAGGGTTTTTATCCGCATCCCGTTTCCGTCAACTCATTATCATTCTAACCTTATGCCCGATTTCAAACATGTCACTTACTCATGGGACGACGCCCATGCCGCAACAATCGATCCCGTAGCACGCCTCGTATATCGTTCCAATATCCTCGGTGCCGACCAACGTATCACCAACACCGGCGGTGGCAACACTTCCTCCAAGATCATGGAGACAGATCCGCTCACGGGCGGGCAAACCGAAGTTCTGTGGGTGAAAGGATCCGGCGGCGACCTGCGCACCTCGAAGCGCGAGAACTTCTCCTCTCTCTATCAGGACAAGCTCATCGGACTCCAGTCGGTTTACGCCGCGAAACCAAGCAACGGATTGAAAACCCACGCCGAAGACGAAATGGTCGGCATGTATTTCCACACGACCTTCAACCTCAACCCGCGGCCGTCGTCCATCGACACTCCGCTGCACAGTTTCCTATCCGGAAAACACGTCGATCACATGCACCCGAACGCGATCATCGCGATCGCCGCTTCGAAAAACTGCGAGGCGCTGACCAAGGAGATTTTCGGCGGTGAAATGGGATACGTGCCATGGATGCGCCCCGGCTTCGAGCTCGGCCTCGCGATGCAGGAAATTGAAAAGCAAAATCCCCGCACGCAGGCGATCATGATGGGCCAGCACGGTTTCATCTCGTGGGACAACGATGACAAGAAGTGCTACGAACTCACCCTCCGTCTTATCGACAAGGCAGCCCAATACATCGAGCAAAAATACGCAGCCAAGGGCGGCGACGTGAAAGCTTTCGGCGGACAGAAATACCAGACGCTTCCCGAAGAGCAACGCCGCGACACCTTTGCAAAAATCCTTCCATGGCTGCGCGGCCAGGTTTCCCAGCAGAAACGCTTCATCGGCACGATCCAAGACGACGAGAAAATCCTCCGCTTTGTGAACGCCGCCGACGCCCCGCGCCTCGCCGAGCTTGGCACTTCCTGCCCCGACCATTTCCTCCGCACCAAAATCAAGCCGCTCTACGTGGCATGGGATCCGCAGAACGAAGACCTCGCCGCGCTCAAGGAAAAACTCGCCGCCGGTCTCGTCGCTTACCGCGAAGATTACGCGAAATACTACGAGTCCTGTAAACACGCGAACTCCCCCGCGATGCGCGACCCGAACCCTACCGTCGTGCTCATCCCAGGCCTAGGCATGATCGCATGGGGCAAGGATAAGTCCGAATCCCGCGTCACCGCCGAATTCTACAACTGCGCGGTCGAGGTGATGCGCGGCGCCGAAGCCATCGATACCTACATTTCCCTCCCGCAACAGGAAGCCTTCGACATCGAATACTGGCTGCTTGAAGAAGCGAAACTCCAGCGCATGCCCGCTGAGAAAGAACTCGAGCGCCAGGTCGTCATCGTGATCGGCGCGGGCTCCGGCATCGGCAAGGAAACCGCCCACCGCCTCGTCAAGGAAGGCGCGCACATCGTTTGTGTCGATATGAACATTGAGGCCGCCCAAGCGACCGCCAAAGAGATCACCGACAAATACGGCCTCGGCATCGGCGTCGCCGGCACAGGCATTTCCAACTGCGGCCCGGCCGTCGCGCTGCAAGGCAACATCACCGACCGCGCTGGCATCCGCGCGATGCTCGATCAGGTCGCGCTCGCCTACGGCGGTTTCGACCACATCTGCATCACGGCGGGAATCTTCGTCCCCTCCGACACCACCGGCCACATTCCGGATGACAAGTGGAGCCTTACATTTGCGATCAACGTCTCCGGCTCCTACTTCGTGGCCGACGAGGCTTACAAGACATGGAAAGAGCAAGGCCTCCAGGGCAACCTCGTCCTCACCACCTCGGCCAACGCCGCGGTTGCGAAAAAAGGTTCCCTCGCCTACGACACCTCGAAGGCGGCCGCGAACCACCTCGTCCGCGAACTCGCCGTCGAACTCGCCCCGCTCGTCCGCGTCAACGGCGTCGCCCCAGCCACCGTGGTTTCCGGATCCGCCATGTTTCCGCGCGACCGCGTCATCGGCTCCCTCGCGAAATACGACATCCCATACACCGAGGATGAGGCCACGGAATCATTGGTGAACAAACTCGCGCAATTCTACGCCGATCGCACGCTCACCAAATCCCCGATCACCCCGGCCGACCAAGCAGAAGCCTACTTCCTCCTCGTCACCAAGCGCCTCAGCAAAACCACCGGCCAGATCATCACGGTCGATGGCGGGCTGCACGAGGCGTTTTTGAGGTAGTGGTGGCGGATTCCATCCGCCATGCCCTTCATTCAGAGTTCACCAACACCGGCGCTTCCTGAGGGATTGACGGTGTCTCTATTGAGAACCGTCCCTGCTTCGAGGAGAGCGCTGGATGAGGCTGGGTCAACACGCCTTGACACCACCTTACGGCTTCGTGACATGAATCATCTTCGCGTTGACCACGAGATTCTCCGGGGTGGAACTTTGGTCCACCGTCCCGCTTACAGTAACGGCGCTCAGTTCCTTGAGGCCTTTCACACCCTTAAGACCGCAGGAAAGGACGCGGCCTTCGGCATTGGTGATCTGGATGGAGGCGATGCCTTCGAGCTTCGCTTCCTTGGAATCGCAGCAGGCATCCCATGGGGATTCGCATTCGTCGCCGGTTATGGTATTGCATGGGGTGAGCTTTTCGCGGTCACCTAACAGGAAGGAGGCGCGGCCATCGACGAAGACTTTTTCGCGGCCCATGATGAGGCCGAGGATGACGATGGCGTCGCCAGGTTTTGCCGTGGTGCGGGCGACGTGGATCGCTTTTGGTTCCGCGATGGGTTGGGCGGAGAAATAGGAATCGAACGTGGCGGCGGGCGGGGCGGGATCGACGGAATCGGCGGTTTCCTTTTTCCCGCAGGAAACGAGGGCGAGGACGGCGATGGCGAGCAGGTATCTGGTTTTCATAATGTTTTTTCTATCAGGATCTGAGGGCTGTGGGAAGGGGCGGACGCAGGCAGCGGATGGCGGGCGGGATCGCACCGAGGATCCCTAACAGAATCCCGGTCGCCAGTCCTGCGAGCGCGACCTGCGGGGAAACGGACACCGTGAAGGCGCCGATGGAAAACGGAATCGTGCGGCCATCGAGCAGGAAAATGGCGGTGACAGAGGCAAGCAGCGTCCCGGCGAGGCAAGCGATGAGGCTTTCCTGGACGAGGCTCAGGAAAATCGCTCCACGTCCGTAGCCGATCGCCTGGAGGGTGGCGAGCTCGCGGATGCGGGAGGCGAAGGCGGCGTAGAGCGTATTGAATCCGCCGAACACCGCGCCCGCTGCGATGAGGCCGGCGGTGATCCATGTCATCACGCGCAGCGGTTTGAAAAAGGAACTGAGCGCCGCGTAGTAATCGCTTTCCCGCAGCGCCGCGAGCTCCAGATCGAGCCGCTGCTGGGCGAAAAGCTCGGCTTCGGAAAAATCGGCGGGATCATCCATACGGAGCACGACGCAGGAAACCGTCTCGCGCTGGGCGAGCATGTGAAGATCGCCCAACGCGGCCCAGACTTCCGATTCCATCACCGTGCCGGGCGCGGCGAAAGTTCCGGAAACGGTCATCGCGGAGCCGTCGATGGTGACTTCCGCACCCAGTTTCAGCGAGGACTCGGGCACTCCGAGTTTCCGCCACGCGAGCCGTCCCACCATCACTTCGCCGGAGCGCGGGAACGTGCCTTCGAGAACACGCACCTCCGGATGCACTAGCAGCGCGCGGGGTGTGACGCCTCGGAAAAGCCCCTGCCCTTTCCGCCCGTCCTTATCCAACAGATAGGTCATGTAATGGATTTCCACCGAAGCAGCGGGGCGGCCGAGGGTCTTGGAAACGCCGCGCACGCCCGCCTCCGAGATCCCACCGAGCAACGCGCTGACCTCACTGCGCTGGATGCTTTCCTCGCTGCCCGCACCAAGCAGGATCACGTTTTTCTCCGATCCCGAAGCGGAAAGCACCTGGCTCATGCCGCCGTTCAGCGCCGTCGCCGCGATTACCAGCAACACCACCAGCGCAGAGCCGCCAACCGTCTGCAGGAGGCGGGGCTTGTCGCGGAAAAGGTTCCGGAGAGCGTAAGTTAGAGGGAGCATGAGTGAAAGAGGTTCACCGCAGAGACGCAGAGGTCACAGAGGGACGCGGAGGAGAGGTTTTGGTCTTCCTTGAAATTTGAGATTTGAATTTTAAGAGCGCAGCGACTTCACGATCGGCTGTCGAATGGCGACGAGCGCCGGATGAATGGAAGCGACCACCCCAAGCACAAGCGCTGCGACCGAGGCGAAGAGCGCGGTGGAAATTTCCGGGAGAATCGCAAGCGTGTGACCCTCGCTGCCCATCGTGAAGCTTTGCCAACGCAGAAAACCCCACGCGAGGCCGGCCCCAAGGATACCACCCGCGAGGCCAAGCAAGCCACCCTCGCTGACCACGAGGAACATGATCGCGCGCGCCGGATAGCCGAGGGTTCGTAGCACGGCATTTTCCTTCACGCGACCCCGCACCATCAGCAGGATCGCGTTCGCCACCAGTGCGATCACCGCGATCACCGCGCCGAGGCCAAGCCATCTCGTAAAGCCGATGAGTTCGATGAGCTGGCTGGCGGTTTCCGCGAAGAACGCTTTCTCCGGGCGCGTATCGGTGGGCGATTGGTCGGATTTGAAACGCGCGTCGATGGCAGCGGCGACGGGCTTGAGATCGGCGGAGCGGTGAACGCGGACGTTGAACTGGGTGACCACGCCCAGCCCGGTGCGCGAGGCTTGCTGGAGGAAAGGCAGCTTCACATAGGCGACATTATTATCCTGAGGAAACGGCGAGCGGATGATGCCCGCCACATGGACGGTCACGCCGACGGCATCGAACTTATCGCCCGGATTCAGGCCGCGGCGTTTCGCGAACTGCTCGCCGAGCAGCGCGCCGTCGTCACGTTTCACCCACTCCGCCTCATCGCCCGCGATGATCTCGATCTCCGGCGCGAATTTCCGCAGCATCCCCTCGGGCACGCCGCGGAAAGTGATCACATCTAGGCTCGCGCCGCAGTTATTCACGACGATCTGGATCGGTATCACTTCGCGCACGCCGGGCATGCGGCGGATCTCATCGGCGTAATGCTCGGGCAGCTTGCTGGCGGCGGGACAGAAGCGGTTCTCTCGATATACTACAAGTGTAGTATCTGCCGCCGTTTCCTCCGTGGCGGCGCCTAGCGAGCTTTGCAGCGTCTCCACCGAGGTGAAAAGGAACATGCCGGAGGCGACTCCGAGCACGGTCAGAGCGGTCCGCAGCCGGTGACGCAGGAGCTGTTTCATGGCGAGCGTAAGCAGGGCGGTCATGGCGTTGTCAGGTTGGGGTCTTCGGAAAGCAGCACGCCTTTCTCAAGATGCAGCGTGCGGTGGGCGGCGGCGGCGGCACGGGCGTCGTGGGTAACCATCACGATGGTCTTACCCTTTTCGCGGGCAAAGGACTGGAGTAGCGCAAGGATGCCGTTGGCGGATTCGCGGTCGAGGTCACCGGTCGGCTCGTCAGCGACAAGCAGCGGCGGATCAACGACCAAGGCGCGGGCAATAGCGACGCGCTGCTCCTGCCCGCCGGAAAGCTCGGCGGGCGTGTGGTGGGAGCGATCCATCAGGCCGACAAGATCCAGCGCCTCCTCCACTTTTTTTCGTCGCTCGTCTCGGCTTAGCGGCGTGATCAGGAGAGGCAGCTCGACGTTTTCGAAAGCGGTTAGAACAGGGATGAGATGATACATCTGGAAAATATAACCCACCTTCTGCGAGCGCCATTTCGTGAGCTGCTTGCGCGAAAAGCCGGCGATGTTCTCGCCATCGATTACGAGCGTGCCGATGGTCGGCGAGTCGATGCCGGAAATGAGGTTGAGCAATGTGGTTTTTCCCGAACCCGATGGTCCCATGAGCGCGAGGAACTCACCGCGCGGCACTTCGAGGTTCAGGTTTTCCAGCGGGGTCACGGTGTTCGCGCCCTTGCGGTAAGATTTGCTGATGGATTGGCAGGAGATCATCGGCGTTCGTTGAAAAGAGGCTTGAGGCGCTCGCCTTCGCGGAGGCCGGCGGGATCGGAAACGACCCACTCGCCGGGGCGCAGGCCGGAATCGATGCGGACGAGGTTTTCGGCGGTGGCCGATGAAACAACCTGACGGCGCTCGGCGCGGCGAGTGTCCGCATCGCACACCCAGACCGTTCCTTCCGTGAGGGCGGAAGCCGAGACATAAACGGCGACACCGATGGCCGAAGGATCCGATTTATCCTCGCGGAGGGTTTCCAGAAACTCCACACGGGAGAGCATTTCCGGGCGCAGCTTGTCGCTAGGATCGGCGATGCGAACTTTCGCCTGGAGGGTGTTGCGCTGGAGATCCGCCGCGCCCTCGATACGCGTGACGATGCCTTCGAAAATCTCATCCGGCAAAAGGTTACAGCGGATCTTCGCAGCCTGGCCGACGCTCAATCCGGCGGCGTCTGCGAGCGGCACGTCAACGCGCACCTGGAGGTGCGCCGGGTCATAGAGGATCGCGATCGTAGAGCTATCCTCCTCGTCCATGCCGACCATTTTTTTCGCGCCAGGCGCGGCTTTCAAAGCGAGGATCCGTCCGTCCACCGGGGCGTGGATACGTGTGCGTTTATAGGCAAGCTCCGCTTTCTCCAGATCGATCTCCGCACCCTTGATCTGCGCCTGGATGGCGAGGATTTCGTAAGCGATTTTTGTCAATTCCTCGGCGATCTCGCCGATGCGCGCCTTGGCGAGATCCACCTCGGCGAGCCTGCGGCGATGGTCGAGCCGCACGGCGAGGCGCTCGTCTCCGGTGATCGCACCCTCTGTCATCTTATCGTAGCGGCGGAGCTTGTCGGCGGCTTCCTCGACGTTCGCCTCGGCCACTTCGAGCATCGCCTTCTCGGCATCTATCTGGCGGATCGCGATCTGTGTGCCGACGCAATGCGCGTCGAAGGAGGCCTTCATGTCCGCCAGCTTCGCGGCCATCGCGTCGCGTTCGAGGCGATTGTCATCTCCAATCAGGGTGGCGAGCAGATCGCCCTTTTTCACCAATGCGCCCTGCAACACATGGACTTGATCGACGATGCCGTCGGTGAGTGCGGTGGCCTTGATCGGCAGAGGATCGGGCTCTACCCAGCCAGAAGCTTGGAAAAGAGGCTTTCCCGATGACATGCGATGTTCGGAGGTGGTGGAACGGGTTATCGTTTCCTCAATTCCGATGGCCGGGACGACATCAACGGCTTTTCCGGGTAGCAATCGGTCCCGGAAAAGTAGCGCGAAGAGCAGCACGAAGCCTAGAAAGGTCGAGAGCGGCAACAAACAAGCACCGAGCCAGCGTTTCGCAGAGCGGGTGGGCGGTGTTTCTTTGGTGGACATTTTGATTCTAACCGGTGGGCTTACTGAAAATTTCCGCAAGAAAAGAACGTAATCAAAGAGGTAACACGCCGTTGCGAAAACACAACGGATAATTAGAGAAGTAGCCACCTCTGCGTGAGGTAAAGCGAATCCGGTATGACCGGCACGCCTTGCTGGCGAAACCGTAAATTCCCCCACCGCCTCGCCATTTCATCCACACAAGTGAATTTTCCTCGCGCCACGTTTAATCCGCCAGCGCATTTCATATCTTGAGAGCGCGGTATTCCTCAATAGCTGCGAAAAAGGCTGCCATCGCAATTTCCTGCACGCGGAAAGTGGGGCGGATTTGACTTTATCCGACCAAAAGGAATCGATGCTAGGATTTATCAGGAAAAAGACGGCAATGAGCCATCAGGATATCGAAACGCCAATGAAAAGGAAAACAGACATCTATCACCGTTGGGACGGATGATCGGAGGAAAGCTAGTCCTACGTCGGGCGCTGCCCGGTCTTCTTCTATGGCGGATGCCATGGTGACGACCCGTTGAAAGTGGCCAAGGAATTACAGAAAGCCATCGACGAGGGGATAGCTGACCCTTGACCCCTGTCACCTACCTTTCACGGGATCAAGATCAGCAAGACCATGTTTCCAAAAGGCTGTGCTTTTGATTGGAAGGTTGGGGCAAAATTCCCCAATGACGGCCCGGGACTGGAATCCCAGCCACGTTTTAATACGAAGGACTTTTGACCGACGGTTAGCAATTTGATACCGCAGCCGTAGCCCGAGGATGATTAAGGTGGCACCCGCTGATTAAAGTTTCAGAAGGTTCTCCGCCGTTTGGAGCGTATCAATGTCTGCGAGGGTCTTATCGCGGCGGATCGTCTTGATTCGGGGGAAGCGCAGCGCGAGACCAGAGTCGTGGCGGGACGAACGGCGGATCGAGTCGAAAGCGATTTCAAGCACCACGTTAGGCTCCACGCGGTGCTTGCGCCGTTCCTTTTCTAGCGTGTGCTTGCGGAAATGGTCGGTCAGTTCCTCGATCTCCGCATCGGTGAGGCCGGAGTAGGCTTTGCCCAAAACTTTCAGCTCGCCGCTCGCCTCATCGCGCACGGAAAAGGTGTAATCGGAAAGTACATCCGACCGCCGACCGTGGCCTTGCTCGGCGAATGTCACCACGCAATCCAGGGTCGGCATCACGCCCTTGAGCTTGATCCATGATTTCCCGCGCTTGCCGGGCGAGTAAAAGCTTGCTCGATCCTTGGCGATCAGTCCCTCGTGATCCTGTTGGAGGGCGGATTTGAAAAGCGACTCCACCTCTCCCGCATTTTCCGCATGGAACACCTCGATGCGTCCGAACATGCCCTCCAGCGGAATTTCCTCCAGCCGCTCACGCCGCTCTC
>CAMBQC010000001.1 GCA_945869855.1 Prosthecobacter debontii | reverse complement strand
ATCGACATGATGAAGAACAACGAGATCCACTTCCTCATCAACACCCCCGCCACCCACGAGTCCCGCGCCGATGAGATCCTGATCCGCTCCACCGCAATCGCCCAGAAGATCTCCTACGCCACGAACATGGCCGCCGCCGAAGCCACCGTGAAAGCCATGCGCTCACTTAAGGAACGGGAGCTAACGGTGAAGAGCATCCAGGAGTATCATGCTCAAGAGGCAGACCTTCTACATCTTAACACCATCCAAAAACGCATCATGATCCGCTTGTGAGAACCAAGGTGACATTGGATCGGGATATGGAGCGGATTTTGCGGGAAACCGCTGTGCACACACAAGTCTTTCGAGAAAGCGCTCAACGCAACCCTGCGCGCTGGCATTAAGCAGGTTGCGGGGATTGGGCTAACGGGGCAGTTTTTCCTTCGATCCCGCTCCCTACTCCGCGTTTGACGCGGCACCGCCTGTCCGCTGCAATAGTTGGATGGCGAAAAACAAGAAGCCTATATCCGGCAAGATCACCCCGTTCCCGGCATCGCACGCCGCGCCTCCCAAGGACTTCGTCCGCGAAAAAGAACAGATGCTGCGCCTGATCCAGGAAAAGCTCTCCTCATCCGACATGTCCACGGAGGAGACGAACGCCTTCCTCTCAGGGCTACAAGGACGGAAAATGGAAGACATCATCGCCGGACTCAGCGGCGCGCCGCAGACCGACCTCGACCGTGCCAACGACATCATCTGGGATCTGCCGGAGGACGCATCCGATGCCGCCATGAAAAAGGCCGCGAAAAAAGCCCTGGCCATCAGTGAGGATTGCATGGGCGCGTGGCTCATCCTCTTCGAATTCGCGAAGACCGCTGAGGAAGCCATCGACCTGCTTAACCAAGGAATCGCACGCGGGCGGAAACTCCACGCCGAACTCATCGCTTCCGTAGGCAAGGAACACGGGCTCTGGGGGCATGTGGAGGCGCGCGATTTCATGCGTCTCCTCCATGAGCTCGCGACTGCGCAGCATGAAATCGGCGACGTCGAGGCCGCGGCGGACACCTATCGGGAAATGCTGCGGCTGAACCCAAACGACAACCAAGGTGTGCGCGGGGAACTCCTCCACATCCTGATCATCCTCGACAAAATGACCGAGGCGAAGGCTTTGCTGAAACGCTACAAGCCGTCCCGCGATCTCGACACCGACATGGTTTACGGCTTCGCACTGATGGAAATCATCAACGCCATGTCACGCCTCGATGAGAATTGGACGAAACGTCTCGCATCCGCCCGCCCCAAGAGCTTGCAGGCTTTCCGCAAAGTCCTTGGCTCGCATTTTCCGCCTGTGGAAAAAGCGGTCAAGGCCGCAGTCAGAGCCAACCCCTACCTGCCGATGCTCATGGGACTGCCCGGTATCATGGAGACGGACACACACGACACAATGTCTGTAGGCGGGCCCTACGCCGCGCAGGATTACATCCAGCGCCATGCCCCGTTGTGGGCCATCGGCGGTCTGCCTTTTCTCATGCTGGCTACCTGCGCGGGCAGTGCACAGGCTCTCTTCAAAAACCAGCACCCGCACGAATTGGAGGAGCTGCAGGATATCATGCAAGCCACTTCGGATTTCACTGGCAAACCCTGGTGGGATGAGGTCATCGAGGGGCTCCAAGCCTGAGCTCTCCAGCCACCGCAAGCCTCAATCAGGAATCGGAGCCTTTCCTCCGCCACCACGCCGCGAGGCAGCTTCCGATGATGCTGTGAAAAACAGCGGAGATCGCGGCGGGAACGGGAGCCATCGCGATCTGCGGGAAATGCTTCGTGGCCAGCGCGACACCGAGTCCGCTGTTCTGCATGCCGACCTCGATGGAGATCGTGCGGCGCAGGCTCTCGCCGCAGCCGGCGAGCTTGGCGAACAGGTAGCCGAGCAGAAAACCCAGAAAGTGGAGCAGGAAAACCGACAGGAAAAGCGGTCCGGCGGCGGCGGCGATCTTGTCTCTTTCCCGGGCGACGATGCAGCCGACGATAGCCACCACCACCAGCGCGCTAACCAGCGGCCCTAGGGAATCGATCCATGCCCGCGCTTTCCGCGGATCCCTCATTTTTCCCAGCAGCGTGTTCACCGCGATCCCAAGGATGAGCGGCAGCAGCACCACGATGAGCATCGACTGGAAAAGGGCCCAGGCGTTCACCGGCATCCATGCGCCGGCCAGCCAACGGGTAAGCCATGGCGTCGCAAATACGGCAGTCATAGTAGATGTCATCGTCAGCAGCACACTGAGCGGCACGTTGGCACGCGCGAGGTGGCAGATGACATTCGACACCGTCCCTCCCGGACAACAGGCAACGAGGATCAAGCCCAGCGCGAGGCCGGTTTCCAGATTGAAGGCCTTTGCCAAGCCCCATCCGGCGAGCGGCATGATCGCGAACTGCGCAAACACTCCCAGCGCGATACGTTTCGGATCACGCAGCACAGCGGAGAAATCCGAGAATCGCAGAGTCAGCCCCATGCCGAGCATCACGACCCCGAGCGCCACTTCGATCCATGGCTTGAAGCCCAACCAAGCGGTCGGCTGGAACCATGCCCACGCACAACCTAACAGAAGCCATAGCGGGAAGCCCGCGGTTATCTTTCCCGAAATTCTTGTCAAACTCATCGCACACATCACGCCAGCCCAAGGATCGCGCGGCAAACTATTTTATTCACACTTCATCGTCCACAACGCTCCCAGCAATCATCGTCGGAAATTATGCGCATCCTAGGAATAAATCAGCGAACAACGGAACCGCTCATAGTAACCATGAAATTTCTGGCACTCTCCTAATATAAAATGAGAGATTGCGCGCAGAAATAAAATCCCCATGCAAGTCTCCTGCCCACATTGTAATACCGATCTCGCCATCACACCCGAGCTATTCGGCCAAACCGTGCAATGCCCGGCTTGCCAAGGCAAATTTCAGGTTCCTACTGCTGAGACCAAAACAGAAATCACTACCGCTCGCACTAAGCCCGAGCGCACCGGGTGGGACGAGCGTGATCACGCCAATGTCAATTTCCTGAAATGCCTGATCATCGGTGTTGTTCTGACCACCTGTTTCTTAGCCCTGCTGATTCCTTTCTCGGGCACGGCCATAGGCGCTCTTTTCCTCAAGCGTGGCTGGGTCAACTACGCGGAAACTTTCCTCTTTCTCTGGGGCATGACCATTCTGTTCGCGAAATGGAAGCAGAACCAGCGCCAGGCAAAGGCCGCCATGCTGGAGCTTTTTCCTCAGCGTCTCGGCAAGGAAATCCATTGCGACAATGTCGGCGGTTTCATCGACAACATCTACAAGATCCCGCTCTCGATGCGTGACAGCCTGATCGTCAACCGCATCCGCAAGGCGCTCGAGCTTTTCGAAAACCGCCCCGACAATGGCGAGGTCGCCGCTTACCTCTCCACGCAATCCGACATCGATGCAAACCGCTCCAGCAGCTCTTACTCTCTGCTCAAAGTCTTCCTCTGGGCCATCCCTATCCTTGGCTTCATCGGCACCGTCCAAGGTTTATCCACTGCGGTGGCGGCTCTCTCGATGGGTGACACGAGTAATCCGGAATCCCTCAAAGCCTCTATCGACAGCCTCACCGGCGGCCTTGGCGTAGCCTTCGATACCACCTTGCTCGGCCTCATCCTCAGCATGTTCATGAGCTTTCCCATGGCTGCCGTGCAGAAAGAGGAGGACGAGACACTCACCATCATCGACGCCTTCTGCACCGAGAAACTCCTGCCCAAGCTCAACGACAGCCGCAACGCCTCTACTAGCGAGTTGTTGGAACAGGCGGAAAGTATCCCGCAGCTCGTCGCATCACTTGCCCGCGCTCACGAGACCTTCCTCGTGAACCTCAACAGTTCCACAAAAATGCTCTGCGAAGCTGGTGAGACGATGAACCGGAACCTCGCGGCGCATCAGGAAACCGTCGAGAAATCGTTCAAGGAAGCCGTCTCTAAACTTTCCGACACCGGCACCGAAGTCTTCATCCGTTCCCACGTGGAGTTGACAAAATCTTTCGAGAAAATGGGCAACGGCATTGATCTACTCAACATCGCGCTGCGTGATATCGGCGCAAACCGGATCCCAGATAGCGCTAAGAAAAAACTCGGATTCTTCGGCCGCTAAACATTTACGTAAAACGTGGCAAAGCGTCGCAATAACAACGAGGAGGCGGTCTCGCTCTTTCCTTTCATGAGCATCCTGGCATGCCTCATCGGCATCCTCACGCTTATGATCAGCCTCTCCATGCAGATGAAACAGAACGAGACGAAAGGCAACACCGAGCAGGAAAAAGCCCTCGCCCAGGAAAACCGCGATCTCAAAAAGCTGGCCGAAATCAGCAAGGCAGCGATAAGCAAGGCCGAGGAGATGCTGAAAAAAGAGAACTTCGCCTCCTCGCAGCTCGCCGAGCTGAAGGATAAGAAAATCGTTCTCAAAGAAAAATTCGACGAACTATCCAAGGCGGAAGATCTCGATAAAACCGACGCGGCACTTCAGAAAACCATCGAGTTACTCCGCGCCGAGATTACCGCGCTGATAAATAGTCGCCCACCGCTGGTGAAGCGACAGGAAGAACTCGAGAAGGAACTCGCCGCACGCAAGAATCCACCTGCCAAAGTCGAGTCCGTCCTCGTAAAATCCAGTGGCAGTGGAGTGCGCATGGCTGCCCGTATTTTCTTTGTGGAATGCAATTCCACCGGCCTCGTCATCATTGGCCGCAGTGACGGAGACAAAGCGGTCGCCACCGGTGCAATCGCCAATAGCACGGATTACAGCTCCTTCTTGGAAGAGGTAAAACGCACCCGTGATTCCATGGTTCTTTTCCTCGTTCGCAAAGAAGGACACGCTGCCTACGCATGGGCAGCAGGAATCGCTGATAGTAAGTTTGAAGTCCGCTCCGGAAAAATCCCCATCCCTAACAACGGCAAGATCGACCTCTCGCTCTTCAAATAATTAGAACCGTGTCACGCAAGCGCAAATCCTCCGACGGCGGCATCAGCCTAGACTCGCTCATGGACGCCCTCACCAACGTGGTGGCCGTGCTCATTCTTGTGCTCATCCTCGTCCAGGCAGATGTCAGTCAGAAGGTGCAGAAATTCCTTGATGATCTTCTCCCCGCCACACCGGAGGAAGTCGCGCAGTCCAAGAAGCTCATCGAGGAACTAAAACGCAAGCAAACCGTCGCCGAGGCACGCCTTCGCGAAAAGCCCGCTTCACCCGAAGAAATCGCCGAGGAAAAACGCCAGATCGCTTTGCTTGAAGAAAGTATGGAGGAAAACAAGGAGCTCCTTGTCGACATCGACAAGCTGCGCGCCATGGAGAAAGCGATCCGCGCCGAGCGCGATGCTGAGAACGAAAAAACCACCGCGATTCAAAAGGAAATCGCACGTATTGAGGCCTTGCTCGATAGCACACCCGCACTCAAAGCCGACACCGCTACCGTCGTCAACATCCCCAACAGCCGCCCTATACCCGAGAATGCCGCTACCTTTCACGGGATCGTCAGCGGTGACCGCGTCCATGTGATCAACACCCAAGGCGTGCTCGCCGTTTTCCGCCGCGAGTTCGAACGAAAAAAATCTGATCTGATCCATGAGCGCATCAAGCTGAAAGGCAAAGTGGATCGTTTTATTTACGACCCGAATAAGATAGCTGCGCACTTCAAAGATTTCAACTGGGGTGATACGCGCGGGCAGAAAATTGAGATCCGCGTGGTGCCAACTGGTTATTACATGCTGCTCGTCATCACGCCCGATCTCGCAAAAGGAGGCACACCCTTGACTCAACTCAGAAGCCCCAGTGACGATTTCGCGAAGGGCATCCAAACCATTCGGCAAACACGCAATGCGGTCCTGCTTTACCGCGTCCACACAAACGCCTTCGAAACCTACCTCGCCGCCCGCGAGCTGTCCGAAATCGCCAACGTCGCCGCTGGCTGGGAAGTGAACGGCTCACCAAACATAACGATCGGCATTCCGGATCTCTCTGTGAGACGCCTAGAAGAACCACCAATACCACCGCCCGGTGCCAAACCCCTACCACCAGGTCCTCCTGTTATTAAGCCGAAACTAGACTGAATAGGAAACGAAAAAACCTTCCGAAACCGTAGTTATCGGAAGGCTTTAAAAAGATGGTACACTCGAAGGGATTCGAACCCCTGACCTCCTGATTCGTAGTCAGGCGCTCTATCCAGCTGAGCTACGAGTGCGTTGTGGCGTTAGCTGTGGACGGGAAAATAACCATGAACCCGCTAGGCCTGTCAAGGACATCGCCGATTTTTTAGCAAATCAGTTCTTAAAGGCGACTATCCAACGAAAACACCTGTCCCGAAGTGAACGGCATCTCTTCCTCCAAAAAACGAATAAAGCGGGCTGCTACCTCTGGTGTATTGAAATGCCCCAAACAATGAGCGGCACGAATAGACGCTTTTCTTTTATCCGACACTACCGAGGTCATCGGAGTTTCTAGAAAACCCGGTAACACCACGTTGAAGCGCAAATTGCTATGACCGTATTTCGCTGCCATATCTTGTGCCAGCCCGTGCAAGGCAGCTTTCGCTGTCGCGTATGCCGCTTGACCCATAGCAGGACGAAGCGCTGCGTAGCTCGAAACGAAAACTACATGTCCGCGCTTTTTAGCGAGCATGCTAGATACGGATGATGCCGCACAAAGAGCTGCAGCCTTGAAATTTACTGTGAAAACATGATCCCAATCGTCATCGTTCATACGAGAAATCGGCACGTCACGGATCATCCCCGCGCAACAGACCAAGAGATCACAAGGATTTGTTTCAAAAAACCGTGTCACTTCCCTCCTGTCCGTTAGATCGAGATCACTCCGCCCGAGCGCCACCACCTCCCAGTCATTATCTGCGAAAATAAGGGCAATCGCTTTTCCCAACGCCCCTGTTCCTCCGGTAATGACAACTCGTTTCAACTCGCCGATTATCTTATCGAACAAGCTGTGAATAAAGCCCCAAAACCTTGTGATTTTACAACGATATCTATTTCAGATATACGTATCACCGTCAGTTAGGGCATGGTCGCCCGCTTTTACCGCAAAGTTATCCATCGCATGGAACACTTGATTCCAAAGCGTAGAACAACCATTTCAGCGACTTATGAACACACTTATGACTGATATCTTATGAGGTCAAAAATTAAATATCCTTCATCCAAAGTAAAACTGGTGTCCTTTGGCGCTTGGAAACGCAGGCAGTTGTGCCATCTTTTACGGAGTCCACCTGCCCATGTTTCCTGCCTTCAAACGCTTCTTTTTGCTGCTTCTCGTATCCGTCTTTTTTTTCCTCCTAATCACGGTGTTGAAGACGTGGTGCAGTGGAGGTGATTTCAGCAGTTTAATTCCTTCGTTTCTGGGGAAATCCGGAACGAACCTATCCGAAGGATTCACTCCTTCAGAAAAATCCGCTCTCAACCTAAGCGACGTGGAAATGATCTCCCGTCTCAACCAAGAATACGCTCGCCTTACTCAGGCAGTAGTGCCTTCCGTGGTGAGTATCAATACGGCAGGGGTTCGCATTGAGAAGGAGATGAATTTCTTCGGACATAACTTCGTTCGCAGCTATCCTACGAAAGGACAGGGATCGGGCGTGATCATCAGCAAGGAAGGCCATGTGATTACGAACCATCATGTGATCGCCGGACAAGAGAAAATCAGCATCACTCTGCACGATGGAAAAAGCTACAACGCGACCATGGTAGGTGAGGATCCGCTGCTTGATATCGCTGTGATCAAAATCGCTTCGAATGAAACTTTTGTGCCACTCAAACTTGGTGATTCGTCAAAAGTTGAAGTTGGCCAATTAGTTTTCGCCATCGGCAACCCCTTCGGCCTTGGTGAAACTGTTACACAAGGTATCATCTCTGCCAAGGAACGCTCACTTTCTGATAACCAGCGCGATCTTTTCCAGACAGATGCCGCCATTAATCCCGGCAACTCTGGTGGCCCGCTCGTCAACGTAAACGGTGAAATTATCGGCATTAACGTAGCAATTTACAGCCGTGATCGCAACAACCCTAGCTTTCAGGGAGTCGGTTTCTCCATCCCGTCTAACGAAGTCCGTGAAGCATTAGAACAAATCATCCAACGTGGTCGTCCCATTCGTGGATATCTAGGGGTGCAAATGAGCGATCTCAATCCCGCTGTTCGCCAAAAACTCGGCTACGTAAGAAACGACGGTAGTGTCGTGCTTAACACCACACCAGGAGCACCTGCCGAAGTGGCAGGGCTAAAGTCAAGCGACGTTGTCGTTTCATATGACGGCGAGCCCGTAAAAGACACAACTCACTTAATTTCGCTAGTACAGAGTTCTATCATCGGCAAAAAAGTCAAATTAGATGTCTGGAGAAAAGACAGACTTGTCACATTGGAAGCGACAATCACCGAGGCTATCTCCCCGCCCGTGTATGAAATTTCTATGGATCAGAAGGCCAAGGACAATATCGAGATACTGCGTGGAATTGGGGTTGAGGTCAGGGATCTCACTGACACCGAACGCGCCTTGAATGGAACGGGCGTGCTTGTCACTAGAATCCTCGTGACGAGCAAGGCCAACGGCATACTGGAGCCCGGTGATCTTATCGTGAGCCTTAACAATTCCCGTATCTCCAGCTCTAATGAATTTTACTATCATCTCGTTGTGTCTGCTGCTATGCGATCCACCAGCCTCGGCATCGTGCGTGCTGGTATTTCCCTTCATATCAATTTGCCCAAGCTTTGATTTCCCATTTTTTTTAAATTAAAAATTACCTATTAAATGCGCCCGAACACAATTCCTCACTTCTTTCTAGGATTAGCAGCAGTTCTCGCCACAGGCGCACTCGCATTGCTACTAATGAATGCTGGTGTGAAAAAGCCCGTCTCGGGCATGCTCGAGAAAAAACTTGCTGAGAAAACCGTAGTAGCACACGAAACTATTAAGACGCTCAACGAACCGGCACCACCTGAGACGCCGGATGAGATAATGAAAGATCTCGGTAAGGGCCTCGCTTCCGAAGATCCTGAAAAACTAATCGCTCTGATCGGTAAGGCTTTGGAAAAAGGCGACATGAATACTGTGTCTCAACTCATCGGAAAACAAGCTCATGATGCCCAAAATTTTGCCAAACTTACCGCCCTAGCGAGAGACAGTTCTTTTCGAGTCCGGCAACCAAGCGGCATCCGTGAGATCGGCGAGCTAGAGCTCAATCGCCTTGCTCGCTGGGCGCTCGAACTCGAGGAGCGCGAATCTGGACGAGACCGCATCCTCTTTGACCTTCGCAACGAGAATGGCAAATGGATGATCGAGAAACTCATTTTACCGCCCGCTCCCGGAGAGCCCATACCTAAGGCAATCCTCACCGATTCGCTCGGAGTAGCCGACGCATTTCTGCAAGCCGTACTAAAGCAAGACTTCGAGTCCGCCCGTAATTTTGTTGATCCCGCCGGCGTTTCCGATACCAAGATCGCCGCGCTCTGCATCCTATTTGAGGAAAGCAAATACAGCATGCGAACGACTAAACCCCTACGCGCTATGTTCAATCGCGGCGCCACCGTGGGATACCTTGCCACCGCTGTTGCTATTGATGGGACACAGAGCGCTGAGTTCACCCTAAACCTCCGCCAGTCCGCGCCGCCATCAAATTGGCTTGTTGCTGAGATCAACCTAGACGGTTTGCTAGCCGATTACGCGCAACGCATTGCAGGCGGTGATGTCTACTATTCTCCTCTTGTAAAAAACCCCGCCGGCGGGGAGACCCTTGCCCTCTACTTCGGCTTCGATGAGGACGTAATGAGTGACCGCACCCGCCGCCAGCTCGAGATCGTCGCTACCATGCTCAAGGGCGACCCCAACAAGAAGATAACACTCAGTGGCCACACCGACGCCCTAGGCACTGAGGATTATAACAACCGTCTTTCTGCCAACCGCGCTGCCACAGTTCGCGATTTCCTCGCAATCGCCGGAGTTTCCACCACACAAATCGACACAATCGCCAAAGGCGCATCCCAGCCCCGCCGCCCCAACGCCACAGAAACCGGCGAGGACAATCCCGACGGCCGCCGCGCCAACCGTCGCACGGAAATTTATCTGGATTTCTGAAATCGCGAGTATGTTCGTCAAAATTTCCAGTGCTTTCATAAGATGAATGATGCGACGAAGCAACCAAAGCTGCTCGGATTCGCCGGTCAACGGGATGTGATAGATCCGGATCGCTTGCGTGTGGTGATGCGTCGCGAGGTTATAGCGATGAGGGACTTGCTAGGAAAAAAGATGATTGCAATCACCAGCGCAGCGGCGGGCGCTGATGGGGTTTTCCTGAAAACCTGTGTGGAACTTCGCATTCCCACTATCGTGATCCTGCCGGTTTCGGAGGCGCGGTTTGCCAACGATGATGAGGATGCTGAAGAATGGGCAATGACGCGGCGGCTATGCAGCGTGGCTCTCGCAAAGTATGTCGTTCCCAGCAGACATCTAGCTTTAGATGCTCATCATTTGGTCACTCAGCAGTTGCTTGAATGGGCGGATGCATTCCTGTTCGTATGGAGCGGCGAGCCGCAAGTAGGAGTGGCTTGCACAGGAGAAACAGTAAAGGAAGCACGTGATCTAGGCATTCCTTCACGAATTATTGATGTGGTGAGCTACACGGCGAAATGGGAAACGCCGCCCGACCCGAGCCGCAAGGCGAGATGCGGCTTCGATACGAGGGCGGATCTTCTGGATTTTCTAGATGCGCGTTTTTCAGAGCAAGGGTGAGCGCTACCGGGGATCTTGGACTGCTACACCCCGATGCGCTGGGTGCCCGCAGTCTTGAGGAACGCGGTGATCTCGGCAAGCAGCGCGTCGCATTGGCGGTTCCACTTGGATTTTCCGCGCAAGATCATGGTGCTTTCGCGTAGGCCGGTGAAGCGGATGTCCTCCGCACCCGCTTTACGAAGCTGGGAGAGTTCGGTGCGGATCGTTTCGAAAAATGCCAGCTCGAAGCCGTTGCCCGCGGAGCGCGCGGCCTCGATCAATGAGACGGTGAGCGGCGGGGCGAGTAGCTCCAGCTTTTCCGCGATGCGTTCGCAACCGATTTTCACCAGCATTTTTCGCATGCGCTCGAAGAGATCCCCAAGGTGCAGCAAACGCAGCTGACATTGGTTCTCAAGATAAAGCTCCACGCCGTTGCGGATCTCCGCGACTAGCGGGAAATCCTCATGATCGGCGGCGCGGGCGGCGCGGTGCAGCGCGTCTTCCAGCCACGCGGTATCATAATCGAACACCTGGTGGGAGCCGATCTGAATCACGGGACGGTTGCCGATGAAGGAGATCACGAAGGGTCGTTTTGAAGGTGTCGGCTCATTCCTTGAAGAGGCGGCGCTGGAAGGTATCGCGTGCGGCGCGGCGTGAGAGGGATTGGATCTCGGCGATGAACTCGTTGACGTTTTCGAACTGCCGGTAAACCGAAACGTAGCGGACGTAGGCCACAGGATCGATTTGGTGGAGCTTGTCCATCACCTTCGCCCCGATGGATGCGGAAGGCACCTCGCTGAGGTGATCCTTGTGCAGGTCGGTGAGGATTTCCTCCACAGCTCGGTCGAGGCGCTCCATCGAAACCGGCCGTTTCTCGCAAGCCTTGATCAAGCCGCCCATCAGCTTCTCGCGATTCAGCGATTCCCGCGTGCCATCCCTTTTCACCACCCGCAGCTCTGTGCGCTCGATCTGCTCGTAGGTTGTATACCGGTAAGTGCATTTCAGGCATTCCCTGCGCCGCCGAATCGTCGTTCCATCTTTCGAGGAGCGTGAATCGAGCACTTTGTCTTTCAGGGAGCCGCATTGGACACAACGCATGGGTGGGAATCGGAAACAATTGCGAATAGGCTATGCATACAGATGGTGTCGTCAACGCAAAAACTACGGCATATTTAGTAGTTGATTCCAGATCATAAGGAAATCTTTGCTGTTAGATTTTTTCATTTTTTGAGGTGGTGGCGAATCTTTCTGTGACCAAATCGTCACTTTTACGGGGCTGTGCAGTCAGTGTTGAATGGGTGTTATGCCAGCGGAAGCAGAAGTTAACTTATCTTAACTATCATGAAAATCGACATAGTGACAGATACCTTCGCCCCGGATGTAAACGGGGTGGCCATGACCTTGGGTCGGCTCAGCGAAGGATTGCGGAACCGGGGGCACCGCGTCCACGTGATTCGCACCGGCGAGGGCAAGCGCGGTGAGACCATCGCCGCCTCGATTCCACTGCCGGGATACAAGGAGGTGCGCGTAGGGCTGCCCGGTCCGTTCAAGCTGCGCAAGCGCTGGATGCGCAAGCGTCCCGATGTCATCTACGTCGCCACAGAAAGCCCGCTGGGGAAATCTGCCGTGAAAGCGGCCAAGGCGCTAGGCATCCCGGTGGCAACCGGTTTTCATACGAACTTCCACGAGTATATGAAGCGCTACAGCCTCGGCGGCCTGCAGCCGATGGCGATGGCCTATCTGAAGCGTTTCCACGGCCGCTCGGACTGCACGCTTGCCCCTTCGCCGGAGCTGGTGGAGCGGCTCACGGCCGAGGGTTTCGCAAACGTCCATCTGCTCGGGCGCGGGGTGGATACCGCGCTGTTCGATCCTAGAAAACGCTGTGAGAATCTGCGAGCCGAGTGGGGCGCCAGATCCGCCGCTCCCGTCGCGATGGTGGTGGGACGCGTGGCCGCGGAGAAAAACCTTGAACTCGCGATGATCGCCTTTTCCGCAATGCGCGCCGCTGTGCCGGATCTGCAGTGCGTCGTGGTCGGTGACGGGCCGATCCGCGAAAAGCTCGCCGCGAAGCATCCATGGATTCACTTCGCGGGCGTTCGGACGGGGGATGACTTGGCGAGGCATTACGCCTCCGCGGACATCCTGCTTTTTCCCAGCGAGACGGAGACCTTCGGGAATGTGGTGCTCGAGGGCATGGCCAGTGGTTTAGCTACGGTCAGTTATGACTACGCCGCCGCCGCGCGCTTCGTAGAGCACGGCGTCAACGGCCTGAAAGCGCCCAAGGGTGATGCCGCCGCTTTCCTCGTGCAAGCCCATGCAGCGCTCGCGATACGCGCGGGTCATGGGATGCGGATCGCCGCCCGCGAATTGGCGGAGACGCAGGGCTGGGCAGCGGTCGTCGCCGAGTTCGAGGCGCGGCTCGAATCGATTACCGATTCACAGGAAAGCCGCCGCAAGCCCTACTCCAAACCGCCCCGCATCGGGAAACGCCAGAAGGTTTCCTACCGCACTGTTTTCCTCTCCGACATCCACCTCGGCACGCTCGACAGCAAGGCCACGGAGGTCGTCGATTTCCTCAAGCAAATCCGCTGTGAAAAGCTCATCCTCAACGGCGATATCATCGACGGCTGGGCGCTCAAGCGCGGCTCGAAATGGCTGCCGCGCCACAGCCGCGTGATCCGGAAAATCTTAAAAATGTCGGAGAAAGGGAAAACCGAGATCGTTTATCTGCGTGGCAACCACGACGACATTTTAGAGCGGTTCCTGCCGCTCGCTTTCGGGAAAATCCGTTTCACCAAGGAGCATATCCATGAGGCCGCGAACGGAGGCCGCTACCTCGTTGTCCATGGCGACGGCTTCGACAGCGTCTCCACGAACCACAAGTGGCTCGCCTCCCTCGGCGCGGTCGGATACGACACCCTCCTCCATATCAACCGCTGGTACAACCGCTGGCGCGCGTGGCAGGGGAAGGAGTATTTTTCCCTCAGTAAGCGCGTGAAGGCCAAGGTGAAATCCGCCGTCAGCTTTATTGATAAATACGAGTCCCTGCTCCAAGGGCTCGCCGTCCACAAGGGTTGTGACGGCATCATCTGCGGTCACATCCACACCCCTGAGGACAAGCGCGTCGGCGAGATCCATTACCTCAACTCCGGCGACTGGGTCGAAAGCATGACCGCCATTGTCGAGCACCACGACGGGCGCATGGAGCTGATCCATTTCGAGGAATTCATGGCGCAGTGCCACCTCCAAAGTATCGAGCGCGCCAAGGCCGCCGACCGTGAGGTGAAACCCGTTGCCACCGGCAGGCATCCCATCGAGCACCACGAAATCCTCCTCGCCGAATAGTTTCAGCCACTCTCTATCTCACCGTGAACTGGGCGTTTCGCCCGTCTGCAGCGCCTCCCGCAAACCCGCGAGAGCTGCCGGTGACAACGGGGTCGTGTGCAAGTCGAGAAACCCCAGCAACACCTCGCGCCGCTCCCGGGTATCGACCCCGCGACGCTCCGCCTCGGTGAGAAATTGGGGAATGATCTCACCCAGCAACTCTAGGTGCAGGCGGTCGTTGCTGGTTTTCTCCGGGTCATTCCGGTGATGCCAGGCATGCAGCTTGCCGATGAACAGCGAAAGCGGATCCAGCAAAGGAATCCCCTCCACCTCGACACCGAAACCATAAGGCCGGTCCGGCCCGTCATCCACCCATGGCAGGGCTTCGAGGACTTCGATCACCGTCGAACGCCCGTCCGCCAGATCCAGCGGCACCACAAAATTCATTCCCAAACCCGCAGGCTCCTTCCGCCTCGCGGCCACCAGCCCCTTGATCTTTGCGCCCCGCAGTTTCATGCCTTGCGCCATCGCCTGCGCCACCAGACGTGTGCCGCGCAGATCGATGTCCTTGCTGAAAACCGGACCTCCCGTCGGCACGTTGAAATACTGCGCCCACGCACCCACCGCCAGTCCGCCGATCAGCACGAACTCCCCGACAGCGGACTTCGCTGTCTCGGCCACCACTTGCGAAAAATCATCCAACGAAACGATCTTCACCACTGGTAAATCGGGGTTTTCTTTCTCTTCACCGGGTAAACCACCCGCCCCCACTTCAGCGGCTCGGCCTCCTGCATCCGCTTCGCCTGCTCCCATGCCTCCGGCGAGTCCCGCCATGCCACCCGTGCGGCGTGCTCCTCCGCCACCAATCGTTGGTGAAGCTCGCTGCCCCATTCCGTCTCGATGACCTCGATCCCTTCCACAGCCACCCTATACACACGATTTCCTAAGCTTTGCAAACCTGCTTTTGGTGCCGTGCCCAATTGCCCATCGGTACATCCAATTTCTGGAGCCTCGACCGCTTTCGTCAAAACCGCCGGATCAGAAGAACGTGCGGAATCCAATTAGGTAGGTCAGCGTGTCGAAATCACCGATGGGGGTGTCCATCGTTTGATACTCAATGCCAGCCTGGATCTTGGCGTTGTGTCCGCAGAGGTAGTAGTTAAGGCCGGTGTAAAAAGAATGGTGCTCATCTCCGCGGCCCCCGTTGACATCGGCATCCGGTGCGGCTCCGGTGCCGGCTGCACGACCGTAGCGAATGTTGATACGACCGCCCTCAGACTGTTCCGCACCGCCGTATTGGTATTGTCCGACGAGCTGGAGTTTGTCCTCAACGATCCAGTAGTAGGGCATAACCATGACGCCCCAGAAGTCGCCACGGCGGTTCGCGGTGCCGGTCATGTCCGCGCCACCGTTATCTCCGTAGATGAAATCGCCGATAATGCCCCATGATTCTAAGTTGTATTCCGCGTTGATGGAAGTGCCCCAACGGTAGCCGATGACTGAGTCCTCGAAAATGGCGTCGGCATGGTTGTAAACCAAATCCACGCCCAGCTTGAGTTCGCCGCTGACCTGATAACCGGCGCTGGCGTAATAGACGACGTCGTCCTGCCAACCGCTCAATTCCTCGTTGTTCGTGCCGTCGGTGGTGGAGCTGTAGAGAGCTCCGGAGAACATCCATTTACCGCTGGCACCATCTAGGCTCAGGCCGGTGGGTCGGTAGCTGCCATGAGCCTTATTGGAGATGGCGGAGCGCTCGACGGTGAGTAATTTAGTCGAGGAAGTGCGGATTTCTTGGCCCACGATGAACTTGTGGCGACCGTAATTGAGCTTGAGGCTGTCGAGCGGACCCGCGCCGAAGGCTTTCTTGATATCGAAGCTCAGCAGTGCTTCATCGAAGCTGTGATAGCCCCATTCGAGGTCGCCGCCGCCGCTGATGTTGCGCTCGTCATTGACCAAGTTGACGATGACTTTGGTGCTTATGTATCGCAGGAAATCGGCACTCACGATCACGCGAACGCGGCGGTATTCATCGTAGGTCTCGTTGAAACCGCGTCCGTTCACGTCCTCGCCGTCAAGGTAGTATGCCTGATAATGAAACCTGCCGCCGATCTGGAAGGACTGGATGAAAGGGTTTTCAGAGCTTTTGTAGAGAAGCCCTGGTTTGTCCTGGAGCCATTCACACCAATTACCCGGATTGAAGTCCGGCTTTGCGGCGGATGGTGTTTCGCTTCCCGCGAACGCCACGGCGTGCAGGCTGAGAGAAAGCGCGAGGGCGATTGCCGATTTCGTGGCGGTTTCCATGGGCGTGGCGGTTGTATCCATTATCAGGAGTTCTTGGCAATACCCGTGCTGCCCACAAGCTCGCTTTGCAATGGGACTTGGATCGGACTTTAATAACGGGCGAGTCTGTGCATGGCCATTTCGGGAAAATGTGACGACCTTGCCACATCACTCCTTTTGCACAGACTGGGCTTGAGGAGGTGGCTCGCCGCGTTTAAACAAGGTTGCTAGCACCACCACCATGAAAACAAAAGCCTTAAGCCTTGCCGGCGTCCTGCTCGTCGCACTTCCCGCCCTTGCGGAGGAATCCCACATCGATCCCGCGATCCCGAACTACGAGACCGTGAGCGGCGTTTCCGGAAACCTGAACTCGATCGGTTCCGACACCCTCAACAACCTGATGACCCTGTGGGCGGAAGGTTTCAAGAAGTCCTACCCGAACGTGAACGTCCAGATCGAGGGCAAGGGCAGCTCAACCGCCCCGCCAGCCCTGATCGAGGGCACCGCCCAGCTTGGCCCGATGTCACGCCCGATGAAGGCGGAGGAGATCGACCTCTTCGAGAAAAAGTTCGGCTACAAGCCGACGGAAGTAAACGTCGCCGTGGATGCGCTGGCGGTCTTCGCTCACAAAGACAACCCGCTCAAGGGCATGTCAATGGAGCAGGTAGACGCCATTTTCTCCTCCACCCGCAAAAAAGGCGGCGCTGACATCACGGAGTGGGGACAGCTCGGTCTCGACGCATGGAAAGGCCGCGCGATCTCGCTGTTTGGGCGCAACTCCGCCTCCGGCACCTACGGCTTCTTTCAAGAGCACGCGCTTTACAAAGGCGATTTCAAGCCTTCGGTAAAAGAGCAGCCTGGCTCTTCCGCCGTAGTGCAAGGCGTCGGCGGCGACATCTATGCCCTTGGCTACTCGGGCATCGGCTACAAGACCTCCGGTGTCCGCGCCCTGCCGCTTTCCAGCGAAAGCGGTGATTTTTTCGATGCTACCTATGCGAACGCCCTGTCCGGAGATTACCCGCTGGCGCGCTTCCTCATCGTCTATGTGAACAAGAAGCCCGGCGAGCCTCTCGACAAGCTCACCCTTGAGTTCCTCAAGTTCGTTCTCTCGAAGCAAGGCCAGATGATTGTCGAAAAGGACAATTACTTCCCGATGCCTGCCGAACTCGCCGCCGAGATCGTCGAGGGGCTCTCAAAATAATTTTCCTGACCGGAAGGACTCGATAACGGGGGGGGCCGTGCCGGAAGGCTCTGCCCCCTTTCGTGACAGCTCTGTCACATTCTGCGCTTTGCCCGTGGCGAGAGTTGGCTCACAAATGCGCGTGAAAGATAGGCCGATTCGGAAATCCGGCCATCCATCCAGATCTAACAATGCCCCCTGAGCCAGCCAACAACCCGGATCCGAGGCGGTTTGAAGTCTCCAAGGCGACCCTATGGTTCGACCGTTTCATGGGCTGGGCGATCCGTTTCGGCGGGATCGGCGTGATCATCGCGGTGTTCGGGATTTTCTGGTTCATCGGGAAAGAAGTGATCCCGCTGTTCAAACCGGGTGCGGTGGTGAAAGCCGCCTCCGTGACCTCAGGAACTACGCCGGTGATTCTCGGCGTAGATGAGTGGGGTGAAATGCCGTTTTTCTACTCCGGTGGCAACAAGGTAGTCTTCGTGGACGGGGAAACCGGAGCGCGGAGTGAGCGGGAGGTGCCGGGCTTGGAAGGGCAGGAAATCACCGCGAGTTCCTACGATCCGCTGCAACGCCGTATCGCGCTGGGCTTGGAGGACGGGCGGGTGGGCTCTTTCATCGTGGGCTACGAGCGGCTTTTTGAAAACGGCGAGCCTAAGGGCGTGAAACCGTTCATCACCGCCGAACCATGGTTCGAGCTGAAAAACGCGGGCGGCCCCGTGACGGCGATCAGCTACGGCGATGCCGGCCCCACGCGCATCATGGCGGTGAAAACCGCCGAGGGCAAAGTCGAGGTGATCCGCCTCGGGCTCAAAGGCGGCCTGGTGGGCGGCAAAAAACTCTCGGTGACCGCGGAGGTGGACATCACACCGCAAATCAGCGGCGAGGTCGCCTTGATCCGCGCGTCGCAGAACGGCCAGATGGTGCTGGTGGCGGACAAGGTGGGTAAGGTTTCCTATTTCCTCGCCGATACGCAGGGTGTCACGAAACGTCAGGAGTTCACGCCCTTCGGCGGGCAAGGCCTAGCACAGATGGATTTCCTTTTCGGCGGAGTTTCCGCGATCCTGACCGCTGAGGACGGCACCCAGGAGCAGTGGAGCCTTTTCCGCAAAACCGAGGACGCCGAACGGCTCTTCGGCATGACCAAGGATTTCCCCGACGTCGGCGATGGACGCGTCACCTTCGCCAAGAGCCAGCGCAACCGCACCTTCCTCACCGGCGCGGGACGCGGGCTTTCCATCCGCCACAGCACCTCGGGCGTGGTGCGCTGGGAGGGCACAGTGGACATTGACCCCGCCGCTGCGATCCTCGACGCGAAGGGCGAGTCGTTCTGGATCGCCTCAGAGACGGGCGAGGCGCGGAAGTTCGAGATCAAGGATCACCATCCGGACGCGGGGGTGCAGGCGTTTTTCGGGAAAGTCTGGTATGAGGGTGGCGCGGGGCCGGTTTACCAATGGCAGTCCACCGGCGGCTCGGACGATTTCGAGGCCAAGCTCTCCCTTGTGCCGCTGATCTTCGGTTCGCTCAAGGGCACCGCCTACGCCCTGCTTTTTGCAATCCCGGTCGCGCTGCTCGCCGCCGTTTTCTCCGCCGCTTTCCTGCCAGCTGATGTGAAACGCATCGTAAAGCCAACCATGGAGATCATGTCCTCCCTGCCCTCCGTGGTGCTCGGTTTCCTGGCCGGACTCTGGCTTGCGCCCATCCTCGCCGACCGCGTGCCTTCGGTGATGATGCTCGTCATCCTCATTCCGTTTTCCGCTCTGCTCGTCGGCTATGTCTGGTGCCGTATGCCGCTCGCTTTCCGCAACCGCTTCGAGGGCGGCAACGAGTGGATGATCGTGATCCCTTTCCTCGCCCTCGCCGCATGGATCGGGTGGTCGGTCGGGCCGCTCGTCGAGAAAATGTTCTTCGTCTATGTCGAGCCGGGCACCGGGAAAAGGATCGCGGACTTCAGCCTCTGGTGGCCGCAGGCGACGGGCACCAGCTTCCAGCAGCGCAACTCGCTGGTGCTCGGTTTCATCATGGGCTTCGCGGTGATCCCCGTCATTTTCACCATCGCCGAGGACGCCCTCTCGAACGTCCCGAAAAACCTCACCGCCGCGGCCTCCGCGCTTGGCGCAAACCGCTGGCAGGTGGTGTGGACGGTCATGCTGCCCGTCGCCTCCTCCGGTATTTTCTCCGCACTGATGATCGGCTTCGGCCGCGCCGTGGGCGAAACGATGATCATGGTGATGGCCACCGGCAACACGCCAATCACCGAGTGGAACCTCTTCTCCGGGATGCGCACGCTCTCCGCGAACCTCGCCGTGGAGCTGCCCGAGGCGCCCGACGGCTCTACCCACTACCGCACCCTTTTCCTCGGCGCGATCGTCCTTTTCGCGATGACCTTCGTGCTTAATACCATCGCTGAAATCCTCCGCCAGCGCCTGCGGGAGAAAAACAAGCTCGTCTGACCCATGCCCGCCGAAACCGAAAACGAGAGGTTCTCGACCACCGGAAGGTCGCGCAAGGGCGAGCCGTTCGTCTGGCTCACCGCCGCCGGGCTGGCGATCGGCGTCACCATGGCGCTCGGGCTTTTCCTGCTGATCTTCGTGAAAGGCGCGGCCTCCTTCTGGCCGAAGCGCATTGAGCTGTTCGAGGTCAAGCGCGGTGAGACGGTGGAAATAATCGCCGGCTACGTCACGCAGACACAGGGGCGCAAGGACGCGGAGGGCAAGCTCGTCGAGGAACTCCAGATTTTCCGCGGCAACAAGGACGTCAGCGGCGAGGCCTTCCTCTACGTGGATGTCCGCGACATCGTCAGCCGCAGCGCGCCGGAAAAGTTGCTGCTGTTCGAGCGCCTCACCTACGGCCCGGCCATCGGCGAGGCGATCGCCATAGAGACCAAGGACGGCCGCACGGCGGCCACCGACGCGGATTTCATGGGGAAACTCGGCGCGCTCATTTCCGAGAACGAACAAATCCGGGCGAAGGCGCTGGACATCGAGCGCAAGCAGATCGGCAAGCTCAGTGCGGAGATCGAGGAGATCGGCTTCGATCTGAAAGCCGGACGCATCCCTGCGGAAAATGCCGCCGCGCGCAAAGCGGAGCTGGAGAAGCAGTTCGCCAAGCTCAAGGCCGAGGCTGACGGCCTCAACAACGGCATGGCCGCCACCTATATCATTTACCAGATCGCCGATGGCCGCGAACGATCGCTGCCCTCCGGCCAATTGCTCAGCGTTTACACGCCCAACACCACTGGATTTTTCGGACGTCTCGGCGAGGCGCTGCGCCGAGCATGGCATTTCCTAAAAGAGGATCCGCGCGAGGCCAACACCGAAGGCGGTGTTTTCCCCGCCATCTTCGGCACGGTGGTGATGACCCTGGTGATGAGCCTTTTCGTGACACCCTTCGGAGTCATCGCCGCGGTCTATCTGCGTGAATACGCCAAGCAGGGACTCATGGTCCGCATCGTCCGCATCTGTGTGAACAACCTCGCCGGCGTGCCCTCCATCGTCTTCGGCGTCTTCGGCCTCGCGTTCTTCGTGTATTTCGTCGGCGCGGGGATTGATGATACTTTCTACTCCGAGAAACTCCCCACGCCCACCTTCGGCACACCAGGCATCCTCTGGGCCTCGCTGACCCTTGCGCTGCTGACGTTGCCGGTCGTTATCGTGGCGACGGAAGAAGCACTTTCCGCCGTGCCGCGCGGTGTCCGAGAGGCGGCCCTTGCCTGCGGTGCCTCGAAATGGCAGACGATTCAGCGCATCGTGCTCCCCGCCTCTCTTCCCGGGATTCTAACAGGTGTAATCCTTGCCATGGCGCGTGGCGCGGGCGAGGTAGCACCGCTCATGCTCGTCGGCGTGGTGAAACTCGCACCCACCCTGCCCATCGATGGCATCGCGCCCTTCATCCATGCCGAGCGCAAGTTCATGCACCTCGGCTTCCACATCTACGATCTCGGCTTCCAATCCCCTGACGCCGAAGCCGCCAAACCTTTCGTCTATGCCACCGCACTGCTTCTCATCCTCGTCGTGGTCACCCTCAACCTCACCGCCATCCTCATCCGCAACCGCCTCAAAAAACGCTTCGCTGTTTCCAGTTTCTAAGAATTTCAACCACAGAGACGCAGAGAATACAGAGCCAGTGCCATGGAACTTTCAAACCACAAAAATCTTACCTCTGTGATCTCTGTGTCTCTGTGGTTAAACCTCTTCATTTGCGAAAATTAGCGTTCATTCGCGGTTAAAAAACATGTCGTCAGAAATTTCAAAGAAACAACCCCGCCCCGATTTCATCCGGGTGGAGGACTTCAGTTTCCACTACGGTGAGAAGCAGGCGATCTTCGACATCGACATGGCGATCCCCGAGAACGAGATCACCGCGCTCATCGGCCCCTCCGGCTGCGGGAAATCCACCCTCTTGCGGAATATGAACCGCATGAACGACCTCATCGACGGCGTCCGCCACGAGGGCGATATCCGCCTCGACGGCGTCAGCCTCTACGATCCCTCTGTCGAGGTCATTTCGCTTCGCAAACGCGTCGGCATGGTGTTCCAGAAATACAACCCCTTCGCGAAGTCGATCTACGAGAATGTCGTATTCAGCCTCCGCGTCGCCGGACGCAATGGCAAAAAGGAACTTGATGAAACCGTCGAGCGCTCGCTCCGCGACGCCGCGCTCTGGGACGAGGTGAAAGACCGCCTCCACGACAGCGCCTTCGGCCTTTCCGGCGGCCAGCAGCAGCGCCTTT
The DNA here is from genome assembly GCA_945869855.1 of Prosthecobacter debontii. GTDB lineage: Bacteria > Verrucomicrobiota > Verrucomicrobiia > Verrucomicrobiales > Akkermansiaceae > Luteolibacter. Next base: position 51,991 of record CAMBQC010000001.1, on the reverse strand, counting down.
GCATCGCCCGCGCCATCGCGAACCGTCCCGAAATCCTGCTGATGGACGAGCCTTGCGCCGCGCTCGACCCGCTCGCCACGCTCAAGATCGAGGAACTCATCACGACTCTCAAAAACCGCTACACCATCGTCATCGTCACCCACAACATGGAGCAGGCCACGCGTTGCTCGGATCGCACCGCATTCCTCTACATGGGCAAGCTCATCGAATACGGGAAAACCGTCCAGGTTTTTGAGAACCCGAAAGAGGAGCAGACCGAGTCCTACATCACCGGAAGGTTCAGCTAGAAATGGAAAACAAAGCTCCATCCCCCGCCATCGAGGTGCGCGACGTCGATTTCTCCTACGGGAAATCCCGCGCGATCAAGAACGTGTCCATGGACATCGCGCGCAACGAAGTCACTGCGTTCATCGGCCCCTCGGGCTGCGGCAAATCCACCCTGCTCCGCTGCTTCAACCGCATGAACGATTTCATCCCCGGCGCAAAGGTCACTAAGGGCGAGATCCTCATCAACAGCGTTGAGATCCACGATAAGGAGGTCGATGGCGTCGAGCTGCGCCGCCGCGTCGGTATGGTGTTCCAGAAATCCAACCCTTTCCCCCGCTCAATCTATGAAAACGTCGCCTACGGCCCGCGCATCCTCGGCGAGAAAAACAAGGGCACGCTAGATGGCATTGTGGAGAAAGCCCTGCGCGGTGCTGCCCTATGGGACGAGGTGAAAGACCGCCTCAACGAGAGCGCCTACGGCCTTTCCGGCGGGCAGCAGCAGCGGCTTTGCATCGCCCGCACCACTGCCGTCGATCCCTCGATCATACTCATGGACGAGCCCTGCTCCGCCCTAGATCCCATCGCCACCGCCCGCGTCGAGGAACTCATCCACGACCTCAAGCGCGAATACACCATCGTCATTGTCACCCACAACATGCAGCAGGCGACGCGGGTTTCCGACAAGACTGCTTTCTTTTATCTCGGGGAGCTGATAGAATACGGCAGGACTTCAAAGATCTTCTCCAATCCGTCTATACCGCAGACGGAGCAATACATCACCGGGCGTTTCGGCTGAAAGACAGAAGATTATGAGACATAAGACACAAGATAAAGAGTATGGCAATGCATCTGCTACCCCGTTTCTCACGTCCTCCTGTCTTGTGTCTTGAGGTCTTGTGTCTTGCGTCTTGACGTCTTGAATCTAAAAAATGATTAGCTCTCCTCATATCCTTCGGGATTTCGATCAGGCCATTTCTTCGCTGAAAGGGGAGGTTCTCGCCATGGCCGCCCGTACCCGCCTGAACCTCGAGCGCGCCATCCGCGCCCTCATGGAGCGCAACGTGGAACTCGCCAACTCTGTCATCGCCGACGACGACGAGGTCGATGAGGCGGAGCGTATCATCGACCAGCTAGGTATGGATATCTTGGTTAAATACCACCCCATGGCTACGGATCTGCGGCTCGTCGTTTCCTCGATGAAAATTTCCATGAACCTTGAGCGCATGTCCGATCACGCGGTGAACATCGCCAAGCGTGCCAAGAAAATTTCCAACTCACCGGAGCTCAGCGAGGTGAATCTCATCGAACCTCTCTACACCCTCGCCGATCACCTCCTACGCGATGCCATCTCATCATATAGCGACGGCAACGGCCCGCTCGGAGCTTCCCTGCACACCCGCGACAAGGAGCTGGACAAAATGCACAAGCAGACCACCGCCCACTTCGCCTCCCGCATCGAGGAAACTCAGGGCCGCTGTCAAGAATACCTCCACCTCATTTTCATCGTCCGGTCGCTCGAGCGCGTCGGTGACCTCGCCGCCAACATTGGCGAGGACGCCGTTTACCTCGAGCACGCGAAAGACCTCCGCCACAAGAGCAGGTTCGAGCGCGAGATGGTGGAGGAGGGCTGACCTTTAACCCATGGCCATGCACGGCAAAATTCTTTCACGCTTCTTGAATTTCCCGCCTCATAAAACAACCTTGCGCCTTTAAGATCGTGGAGGGATGATTTCGGCGTCGAGTAACGATGGGAACCCGAGTCAACAAAAAGCGCGGCCAGGTGGAGGAGCCTAAGAAATGGTCCACCGAGATCGCCGGGGTGAGCTGGATGGCGGGTGGGCTGATCCTGCTGTTGTCGTTGCTTTCCTACAGCCCGGCGGATCTGCCGGATTGGCGGATGTTCGGGCTGTTCGCGGATGACAGCGAAGCGCGCGGGGACAACTGGCTCGGGCCGGTGGGCGGCATCCTCGCCTTCACGCAGATCCTGATATTCGGTGCGGCGGGCTGGATGCTCTCGATCGGCTTCATCTGGTTCGGCCTGATGAAACTCGCCTTCAAAGGACGATTGTGGCCGCGGATGGCGCTCGGGCACGCGGTGGCGCTCGTCGCCGGGGCGGTGTTCCTCCACGCCGCGGGTATGCTTTTCATGGATTGGGTGAAACGCTGCAATTTGGAAGGCCGGCCCGGCGGGGTCATTGGCCAGGCGCTTGGTGACTCCCTACTCATGCTGTTGATCGGGAAACCGGGCACCATGGCGCTCGCCGCTACCGCCTACCTCCTCGGCATGATCTGGCTCGCCGGGCAAACACCCGCCGATTTCGCGAAAGGCTGCCATCGCCTGCTGAAAATGAAAATCGACGCATGGAAACAAAGCCGCACCGAAGCCGGACGCGCGGCGACGCGGGAAAAGGAACTCCTCAGCGAGCGCGAACGCCAGCGTGAGCAACGCAAGATCGAGCGTGAGATAGCCCGCCTGAAAAGCGCCGAAACCGACGAGCCCGGACAGAAGGAACTCGCGATCCGCGAAACCCCGCTCCCGCAGATTATCGATTCCTCCCAGCGCCGCGCCTCCGGTGTGATGGAACCCGGCGCGAAGCCCTTCGAGCGAAAGAAGCCCTCCCACCAGTCGCTTTCCATCTCCGGTTTCCAGGACTACGAACTGCCCGGATTTGATCTGTTAGATGACGTGGAGGTCGAGGCCGAGGCCGCAAATCACGCTGAGCTGCTCGAGATCCAGACCACGATCATCGAGACCCTGAAAGCCTTCGGCATCGATGTCACGCCCGGCGATATCACCCGCGGCCCGACGATCACGCGCTACGAGATTTATCCGTCCACCGGCCTGCGTGTTTCCCGCATCTCGCAGCTTGAGGCGGACATCGCCCGCGCCACCTGCGCCGAGCGCATCAATATCCTCGCCCCCATCCCCGGCAAGGACACCGTCGGCATCGAGATCGCGAACTCCAGCAAGGTCGCTGTGCCGCTCCACGAGCTTCTGCACGACCCCGAGTTCCGCTCCGCGAAAAAGAAAATCCCGCTCGCCCTCGGCAAGGACGTTTATGGGAAGACGGTCATCGGCGATCTCGCCGCCATGCCCCACCTCCTCGTCGCGGGCGCCACGGGCTCCGGGAAATCCGTTTGCATCAACTCGATCATCGCCTCCATCCTCTTCAAGTTCGGCCCCGACGAGCTGCGTTTCATCATGGTCGATCCCAAGGTCGTGGAGATGCAGATGTATAACAAGCTCCCGCACATGGTCGTGCCAGTCGTGACCGATCCGAAAAAGACCGTCGCCGCCCTCAAGTGGGTGGTCAACGAGATGGAGAAACGCTACAAGATCTTCGCCAAGGAGGGCGTGCGAAACTTCGACGGTTTCAACAACCGCCCGCGCGCGGAAAAGGAAGCCGCCGCCGTGATCCCCGAGGCGAACGAGCCGGAGGTAAATCTCGACGAGATCGAAGCCATCGCCGCTGCGCTGGAAGACGGCGACCTCGGCCCCGAGGCGGATTTCGAGGAACTGGAGATCGAAGAGGATGAAATCCCCGACCGTTTCCCCTACATCGTCGTGCTGATCGACGAGCTCGCCGACCTCATGCAGACCGCTCCGGCGGATGTGGAAATGTGCATCGCCCGCATTGCGCAGAAAGCCCGCGCGGCCGGCATCCATCTCATCATCGCCACCCAGACGCCGCGCGCCGATGTGGTCACCGGCATCATCAAGGCGAACATCCCCAGCCGCATCGCCTTCCAGGTTTCCTCCGCGCTCGATTCCCGCGTCATCCTCGACACCAAGGGCGCCGACAAGCTCGTAGGCAAGGGCGACATGCTCTACCTGCCGCCCGGCTCCGCGAAACTCGAGCGCGCGCAGGGCGCTTTCGTTTCTGACGAGGAGGTCGAGCGCATCGTCGCCCATTGCGCCAAACAAGCGAAACCGAACTACGAAAGGGACATCCGCGAAACGATCGACGCCGCCGGCGATGACGAGGCCGACGAGGTCTCCGAGGCCGACGAGGAACTCATCATCAAATGCATCGAGGTCGCCCGCCAGGAGCAGAAATGCAGCACCTCCCTGCTCCAGCGCCGCCTCCGCCTCGGCTACACCCGCGCCGCGCGCATGGTCGATATCCTCGAGCAGCGCGGCGTCGTCGGCCCCGGCGATGGAGCGAAGCCGCGCGAGGTTTTCCTGAAGTGAAAAATCCCATTTCCATTTCCGTAACGCGACCCCAACATCCGCCCGCATGCTTCCCATTCTCATTACAGGAAAGTCCGGCCGTATGGGCTTGGCTGTCGCCGAGGCCACCGTGGCGAACCCGGACACCGTCATCGCCGCGACGCACGATGCGGGCGAGGATCTCGATGCTGTGCTACAGGCCGCGAAGTGCGTGATCGATTTCACGGTGCATTCCTTTTCCACGACCCTTGTGGAGGCGGCGCTGAGGCAGCGGGTGCCAATCGTGATGGGCACCACCGGCCACACTGACGCCGAGCTGGAGATCATACGTGCGGCCTCGCGGGAAATCCCCATCGTCCACGCGCCGAACTTTTCCGTTGGCGTGAACACTCTTTTCTGGCTCACGCAACAAGCGGCCCGCATCCTCAAGCAGGACACCTTCGACATTGAGGTCACGGAAATGCACCACCGCCACAAGATCGACGCACCCTCCGGCACGGCGCGGCGGCTTTTGGAAATCCTCAACGACGAAACCGGCACGTCCTATGCGGATGACGTCGCCCACGGGCGTTTCGGAAACATCGGACCGCGCAAACCGCGCGAGATCGGTATGCACACGCTGCGCGGCGGCGATGTCGTCGGCGACCATACGGTGATGTTCGCGGCCGATGGCGAGCGCGTGGAACTCACCCACAAGGCCTCCTCCCGCATGACCTTCGCGTCCGGAGCCGTCCGCGCCGCGCTCTGGCTTGCGGACAAACCGCCCGGCCTCTACGACATGCAAGACGTGCTCGGCCTGAAATGATTTCCGTTCCCCTGTCTATGAAACGACTCATTCCCTTTTCCCTCTGCCTCGCGCTATTTTCCTGCGAACAAAAAACACCGCTCCTGAAGGATGCTTCGGAGCCGGCCATCGCTGCTGAAGAGGAGGTGACCGTGGACCTCACGAAATCCGTGATGCGTATCAACTCAACCAGCCAATCCTGGAACCCCGGGCAGCCATGGGAAAAGACCCCTCCGGGCAATCTCCGCTCGCTGGGAGCCATCGTCGCGCCAGGGCAGGTGCTGACCACTGGGGAAATGGTAGCCAACTCCACTTACCTTGAGCTGGAATCGACAGACGGTTCGCGAACGGCGCAAGCGAAAATCCTGGTGGTGGATTATGAGGCGAACCTCGCCCTGCTCACCGTAAAATCCGATGACGCACGCGACGCATTTTTCAAGGGTACCCAACCGCTCGCTCTCGCGGTACCGCCTGTGATCGGTGATGCGCTCGGCATTTTTCAGGTGGAGGACAACGGCACCACTCTGATGACCAATGGCTCGCTGCAATCTGTGGATGTGTCTGAGAGTTTTCTGCCGGGCCAAAGTTTCCTGACCTATATGGTGAAGGCGTCCATGCAGAGCGCGGCGAGCAGCTTCAGCCTGCCGGTGATCCGCAACAGCGCGCTCTCCGGCATCCTGATGAGCTACGACTCGAAAGACCAGATCTCCGATGTGCTCTCCGTGGACGTAATCTCGCGGTTCCTCGCCAACGCGCAGAACGGGGAATACAAGGGCTTCCCCTCGCTGGGCGTCACTGCCTCACGAACCGAGGATCCGTCGTTCCGGAAATTTCTCAAGCTCCAGCCCGAGCAGGGCGGCCTCTACATCGGCAAAGTCCGCAAGGGCGGCGCGGCGGACTTGGGCGGCGTGAAGGTCGGGGACGTGCTTCTCAGAGCAGCGGGCCACGCCATCGATAACCGCGGCTACTACGTTCACCCACATTACGGCTCGCTGTTCTGGAGCCACATCGTGCGCGGCGAGAAATCCACCGGCGAGGAGATCGTTCTCGAGATCCTACGCGACGGCGAGCCGATGGAAATTACCGTGACCCTCACCCGCGAGGAGCCGATGGATCGGCTCGTGCCCAGTTACCAGTTCGACCGTGCGCCGAACTTCTTTGTGAAAGGCGGCTTCATTTTCCAGGAACTCACCCGCCCCGTGCTCGAGGCATTCGGCGAGGATTGGTCCACCCGCGCGCCCCTCAACCTGCTCGACGCCTATGAGAACCCCGAAAAATTCGAGGACAAGGCCGAGCGCGTCATTTTCCTCAGCGGAGCCATCCCCACGCCCGCCACCGTCGGCTACGAGCGCCTGCGCCACCTCATCGTCAAAAAGGTCAACGGCGCGGAGATCGCCAGCATGAAAAACCTCATCGCGGCCTTCGAAAAGGCGGACGAAAACAATCTGCACTCCATCGAGTTCATGGAGGAGGACTTCACCATTTACCTAGACGAAAACATCTCCACCGCCGCGGATAGCGCCCTCCTCCAGCGCGGCCTGAACCGCCTTTCCAGGGCAGAGTGAGTTCTTGAAGAAGATGTAGGGACAGGATGTCCCTACGACAGACTGGGACTGCAAATCCCAGCCACATTTTGCGGCCTTTCTTGCACCCTCTTTCTTGAAGGTTGAGTTTTGAAATTTGAAATTTAGCCTCAGCCCCATGCAAACCTCCCTCATCATCGATCTCCCCTCCCTCCCCGAGGAGGGCAAGTCTTTCTCCGGCGAGCTGGACGGAAGCATTTTCGGCCTCCCAGAGGGCGACGCGCGCGCCGTCGGCCCGCTGACCTACGATCTCTGGGCGCAGCGCTTCGAAACCGAGCTTTTGCTCACCGGCACCCTGTCCGCCCCCTTCGAGTTCACCTGCGTCATCACCCTGAATCCCTTCGTGAAAACGATCCGCCTCGATCAGGTCGCCGTTTCCGTGGAAATCGGCAACGCTTCCGGCCTGGACGTGACCGACGGCCTCCGCGAGGAGATTCTCATCGAGTTTCCCACCGCCCCCCGCTGCGACGAGGGCGACGTCCCCGAACCCTGTGAAATCGATCCGCGATATTTAGCGGTGGACAAGCCCCCCGAAGATGAAGTAAGTCCTCCGCCCCGCGACGGGGGCGACGACCGCTGGTCTGCCCTCAACGATCTCACGGGTCTCAACGATCAACCTAAATAGAACACGACCATGGCCGTACCAAAACGCCGTCAATCCAAAAGCCGCGCAAAAATGCGCCGCGGTGCGAACCGCTGGAAAGCACCGATCTTCAGCGCTTGCTCCGATTGCGGGGCAACCATCCCCTCCCACATCGCATGCCCGTCATGCGGCACCTACCGCGGACGCAAAGTCCTCGAGGTGGAGGCGTTCTGATCCGGATTCCGCGGAAACTCACGTGAGAACCCCCGCCGGACAGCTGGTGTGGGTTCTTCTTTCGTACCCCGAATTCAAACCACCTCAGAATCCACTTTCGAATCGAAATGAAGGTAGCACTTGATGCCATGGGCGGCGACAACGCCCCACTGATCAACATCGCCGGAGCTATAGAAGCCCTGCGGAACTACCCAAAGCTCAGCCATCTGTTTCTGGTAGGCGACGAGGCGATCCTTCGCAGGGAGGCTGCGGCCCACGGCCTGAATCTCACCGACCGGCGCGTGAGCATCGTGCATGCCCCGGAGGTGGTCGGCATGGCCGAGCCGGGTGCAAAATCCGTCCGCCGCAAGAAACTCTCCTCGATCAGCGTCGCCATGGATCTCGTCAAGGACGGGCAGGCGGATGCCTTCGTCTCGGCGGGTAATACCGGCGCCGCCGTGGCTGCCGCGACGCTCAAGCTGCGCTGCCTCAAAGGCGTTGACCGCGCCGGGATCGCCTCGCCGCTGCCCAATGAGCACGGCATCTGCAACATCCTCGACGCCGGCGCGAACCCAGAATCCAAGCCGGAACATCTCGTCGCCTACGCGGTCATGGGCACCGCCTATGCGAGATACGTTCTCGGGGTGAAAAACCCCAAAGTCGGACTCATGTCGAACGGCGAGGAGGATGAAAAGGGCACCGCGTTCACCAAGGAAACCTTCAAGCTACTGAAGGCCACTCCGGGCATCCATTTCATCGGCAACGTCGAGGGGCACGACCTTTTCGAAACACAGCTCGACATTGTGCTGTGCGACGGTTTTGTCGGAAACATCGTCCTCAAGAGCGTCGAGGCCACTGCGAAGGCGGTGTCGAAATGGCTCAAGACGGAGATCAAGGAAACCCCCCTCCGCATGGCCGGCGCGCTGCTCGCCCAAGGGGCCTTCAAAGCACTCAAGGCAAAAAGCAGCTACGAGACCTATGGCGGCAGCCCTCTGCTCGGTGTGAACGGCGTGGTCATCATCGCCCACGGCTCATCGACCGGACTCGCCGTCCAGAACGCGATCCGTGTCGCTGTGGAAACCGTGGAGCACAAGATCAATCCGCGCATCGAGGAAGCCATGGCCACCCTCTAGGATCCGGCGGGCTCTCACCTCCCCTGACTGGTGTAGTAGCCCGAATTCGGATAACGCGTTTCGCAAGCGCTAGGCTGGCTCCATCTTCGCAGCTTTCGCCTTGGCTTTCTCGTCGTAGATGCCGCCGATGAAAAGCAGCACGGCGGCGATGCAGATGCAGGAGTCCGCCACATTAAAAGTCGGCCACCAGCCGTGGCTCGCGGGCGAAATCTTCTCGTAGTAGGGCAGGCGCACGGAGACGAAATCGACCACGTATCCCTGCGATAGCCGCTCCCAGAAGGAGGCATCCTTGGAGTGTTCGAGGAGGAATCCCTGCACCAAACGATCTGTTAGATTTCCGAAAATCCCGCACAGCAGCAAGGCGACGGCGAATTTTGAAAGAACGTGATCGAAGACTCCCTTTTTCCAGAACACCCGGATCAGGACGAGGGCGATCACGGGGACGCACAGGAACACGATGGGCGCCCAGGCGGTGCCGTTGCCGAGTCCGAAGGCCACGCCCTGGTTGTGGACGCGGATCCAGTGGAGCCAGTCCGGGATGATCATCCATGGCACGTCATGGGAGCTGAAGCCACCCTTCGGCGGCTCGGCAAAATGCGACACCGTCCACGCCTTCGTGATCTGATCGAGGATGTAGAGCGGGAGGGTGAGGAAGAGGAGGAGCTTGGAAAATTCAAGTTTCAAAATTCAAGTTTCAAGTAAGAGGCTTCGCGATCACATCGTCGCAACGCTGGCACAGCCCGGAATTTACAAGCGGCTCGTGCTTGCGGCAGCGGGGGCAGAGTGGGAGGTCGGTTTTGCGGGCGGTGGCGGTGAGTTCCGTGCCGGTTGCGGCGGTGAGTTCGGCGATGATGAAGAACTCGGTGGCGAAGTCGCGGTCGTTGAGTTTTTCTAACAGATGCGCGTCGGATTCCGGAACGGTGAGTTCGATTGCGGCCTCGTTGTTGCGGGTGAATTGTTTCGCCTGGATCTGCGCCTCGATGGCCGTTTGGATGACGGCCTTGATCTGGAAAAGGCGATCCACGTCTTTACTGATCTGGCTCGGCGCGAAGGCGGGATCGGCTTTCGGGAAATCCTGTGCGTGGACGCTGCCCTCCGTGAAAGCGGCGTACTCCCATGCCTCGTCCGCCGTGAAGGAGAGGATGGGCGCGAGGAGTTTCGTGATGCTACTAAATATCTCGTACATCGCGGCCTGCGAGGCGAGGCGTCGTGGCGAATCCGGCGCGTCGCAATACATGCGGTCTTTCAGCGCATCGATGTAGATCGCGGAAAGGTCGGTGGTGCAGAATTGGTTAATCGCGTTGAAGACCTTGCGGAACTCGTAGGATTCGTAGGCGGCGAGGCATTCTTTCGTGACTTCGTGGAGGCGCTCCAGGATCCACTTGTCCAGGATTGTTGATTGATGATTGTTGATTTTGGATTTTGGATCGTAGCCGTCCAGATTGCCTAACAGAATCCTTAGCGTGTTGCGGAGGCGGCGGTAGGGCTCGGCGACTTGTTTGAAGAGATCCTCGCCGAAGGGAACCTCGTTCTGCCAATCGACGCTGGAGACCCAGAGCCGGACGATATCGGCTCCGTATTGGTTGTAGAAATAGGCGGCGTCGGTGGGCTTGCCGCCTTTTCCGGCGTCGGATTTGGCGAGCTTTTTCTTGTCCTTATCGACGACGAAGCCGTGGGTCATCACGGTCTTGTAAGGCGCGTGGCCGCGGTAGGCGGTGGAGAGCATGAGCGAACTCTGGAACCAACCGCGATGCTGGTCGGTGGCCTCAAGGTAGAGATCGGCGGGGCAATGCAGCGCCGGATGCGTGTCGAGCACAGCGGCGTGCGAGCAGCCGGAGTCGATCCAGACATCGAGCGTGTCCCTGCCCTTTTTCAGACCGGCGGGAAGGCCGAGCTTGGCGGCGAGTTCGTCATCGGAAGTCTCGAACCAGACGTTCGTGCCCTCTTTCTCAACGAGATCCGCGACCTTGTGGGCGAGCTCGGACGAGAGGATGGCCTTGTTGTCGGCATCGAAGAAAACGGGAAGCGGCACGCCCCAAGTGCGCTGGCGGGAGATGCACCAATCGGGGCGCGACTCGACGGTTCCGTAGATCCGGTTGCGCCCCCAGGCAGGCATCCATTTCACTTTGTCGATCTCCTCCAGTGCTTGTCCGCGCAGGGTTTCCAGCGAGATGAAGAACTGCTCGACGGCACGGAAGATGATCGGCGTTTTCGAGCGCCAGCAATGAGGATAAGAATGTTTGTATTCCTCCTGACCGAGCAGGTGGCCGCTTTCCGCGAGGATCTCGATGATGCGACCGTTCGATTTGAAAACGTGCACGCCGACAAGCTCTGCAAGGCCGACCTCCTCGGTGAAAAGCCCTTCGTCATCGACGGGCGAGAGCACGCCCAAGCCGTTCTGCTGGCCGGCGACATAGTCGTCCGCGCCGTGGCCCGGAGCGATGTGGACGGCTCCGGTTCCGGTTTCCGTGGTGACGAAATTCGCGAGGATGACCTTCGAGGTGCGGTCGAGGAACGGGTGTTTCGCCTCGGCGCCTTCGAGTTCCTTGCCTTTGATTTCGGAGAGGGTTTCAGCTAGGGCGAGGCCGGTTTTTTCCGTGAACGCCTCTAACAGTTCACGGACGATCACGTAGGTTTCGCCATTGGAAAATTTCCCGACGACGTAGGTGAATTCCGGGTGCAGGGCGATGCCGAGGTTGGCGGGAAGCGTCCACGGCGTGGTGGTCCAGATGACCATGGAGGCCTTGTCGGTGAGTTCGCCGGTGACGATGGGAAATTTCACAAACACCGCCGGCGAAACCTTGTCGGCGTATTCCACCTCGGCCTCGGCGAGAGCGGTTTGCGCGCCGTATGACCACTGCACGGGCTTCTTGGATTGGTAGATCGAGCCGTTTTCCACGAGTTTCGCGAAGACGCGGAGGACACTCGCCTCGTAGGCGGGATCCATGGTAAGGTAAGGTTTTTCCCAATCCCCGAAGACCCCGAGGCGGCGGAAAGAGTTGCGCTGGATGTCGATGAAACCCTTGGCGAACTCCTCGCAGCGGCGGCGAATCTCGGCGGGCTCTAGGCCGGCGGCCTGTTTCACGACCTTGAACTCGATAGGCAGCCCGTGGCAGTCCCAGCCGGGCACGAAGGGTGCGTGGAAACCGGCCATGGTCTTCGATTTCACCACCATGTCCTTGAGCAGCTTGTTGAGGGCGGTGCCCATGTGGACGTCGCCGTTGGCGAAAGGCGGGCCGTCGTGGAGGATGAAATCGGGTGCGCCCGAAGCCTTTCGGGCGGCGGTGATTTTCGCGTAAAGGCCGGATTTTTCCCAAATCGCGAGGCGCTGCGGCTCGTTTTGCACGAGATCCCCGCGCATCGGGAATCCCGTCTGGGGCAGGGTCAGCGTGTCTTTGTAATTCGGGGCGTTGCTCATGGCGGGAGCGGAACCTAGCAACCGCCCCGCGCGGGGTCAACCCCGTGGGAGGATGGGAAAATTCAAGTTTCAAAGCTCAAATTTCAAGGAAGAAGGAGAGGTAAATCGGGATTGTCGGGGCGTTGATCCGACTTTAGTGTCACCTCCTCCGCGCTGCGCGGGTCTCATACGAAAAAACGATTTCATGGGCATTTTCAAGAAACCACTCCTGCGCGGGCAACAGAAACGCGATGACATGCCGGAAGGCCTGTGGGTCAAGTGCCCGGAATGCGGCGCACTGATCCACATTCTCGAGTTGAAGCAGAACCTCCAGGTCTGCCCTCACTGCGGCCACCATTTCCTGCTGGATTCCACCGACCGCATCTTCCTCTTGGCCGATCCCGGAACCTTCGAGGAAACCGAGGCCGGGCTTTTCTCCGCAAACCCGCTCGGCTTCGCTGGATATGAGGACAAGATCGCCGCCCTGCGTGCCAAGACCGGGATGAACGACGCGGTTGTTACCGGACGGCTCACGATCCATGAAAAGCCGGCGATGATCGCGGTGATGGATTTCAAGTTTTTCGCGGGATCGATGGGTTCGGTGGTTGGGGAAAAAATCACCCGCGCGATCGAGACGGCCATCGCGGAAAAGCGGGGCGTGATCATTGTTTCCGCGTCCTCCGGCGCGCGGATGCAGGAGGGCATGCTTTCCCTCATGCAGATGGCGAAAACCTGCGGTGCGCTAGCAAGGCTCGCCGAGGCGGGGCTGCCGTTCATTTCCGTGCTTACCCACCCGACCACCGGCGGCGTCACCGCGTCCTTCGCAACCATCGGGGACATCAACATCGCGGAGCCGAAATGCATGATCGGCTTCGCTGGCCCGCGGGTGGTGAAGGAAACGACGCACCAGAATCTCCCGCCCGGCTTCCAGACCGCTGAGTTTATGCTCGAGCACGGCCTCATCGACGCCATTGTGCCCCGCCACCAGATGCGCGACCGCATCGGCAAGCTGCTCAACTTCATGATGAAAAATCCTCTTTCTTGAAGAAATCTCTTTACAAATCCGCCCGGTTTCCTAGTTTCCCGCCCCCGCCGCCTAAATGGTGAGTCAAATTCCAACAATTTTTACGCCATGAGAGTTCTTTCTTCACTTGCCTCCGCCAAACGCCGCCACGCTGATTGCCAAGTTGTCAGCCGCAAGGGCACCAAGTATGTGATCTGCAAGACCAACCCTAAGTTCAAGGCCCGCCAAGGCGCTACGAAGGGCACTCGCCTCTCCAAAAAGGGCGTAAAATAATTTTCCTGCTTCGTTTTTCATAGTTCGCGTTTTGTTTTGAAAGGGTAATCCGAAAGGATTACCCTTTTTTTAGCCTTTGCTGTGTATTCGGAATCGGAAAGTTCACGGCCACAGATACTCGTGTGGAGCGCAAAACATGCTTCGCGAGCGCGGAGCAAATCACCGCTACGGCGCATCGCCAGCGAGGAGAGCGTCCACTGTGAGCTCCGCGAATGATCCCGGCAGTCCGGTGTATTCGATTTTTCCCGCAGGGTCGATAATGAGCATGGCGGGGCGGAGGGCGACGCGATATTCCTTGGCGAGCTTGTCCTCAGGATCGATGATGTTGTTCCAACGTATCGAGCCATCTGCCTGGAGTTCGCGGATCCGGCCGATCGCTTCCGGCGTGACACCCACGATAGCGACCGGCTTACCAGCGTATTTCACAGTCATCTGGTTCGTAAGGCCGATCATTTTGTCGGTCTCTGGTGACTTCGCGTCCCAAAAAAGTAGAACCACGGTTTTTCCGCGTAATCCGGAAAGTTGCACCATGCGTCCGGCGACATCCATACCGCTCAAATCGGGTGCGACACGTCCTTTGGCGAGGTGGCGAATCAGATAAAGCTCGTCTGTGACGATGTCCGCCACACTCCTGCCAGCGATGTTCTGGTCGGAGGCCATGATGATGGCTTGGCGTAGGTAAGTGAGGCGTTTTTTCATCACTTCCGGTGCGTCGCCGAGGTTTTTCAATAGCATGGAAGCTCCCAGCGCGGCGATGCCCTTGGTGGCTTCGTCGGGGTTTTCTACAATGATTTTTTCCAAAAGCGGCAGGCTCTTCGGATCTCCGCTATCCGCCAAGGCGATGCTGAAGGGCGTGATGCCCGGCTTGGCAAGATGGTTCTTGGTAAAAGCAGCGAGAATGCGCTTCCGTTCTTCGGAAAAGGCGGTGCCAGTATTGCCGTCCGCGCCGACGACGGTGAGGTTACGGGTGAGATCCAGGAAAAAGGCGGCATAGGGGATCGTCCAATCCTCTTTGAGAGAGGGCGCGATCTGCTGCCAAAGTTCCGTGGCCGAGGCGGCGGGATCGGGTCGGATTAGAATCAACTTTTCCCGCTCTGCCGGACTAGGGGCGATTTTCCACTTCAGTCCCCATGTTTCCGCCGCGAGTTCAAAGCCGCGTTTGATTCGCTGCGCCTCGTCGGGTGAGGCCTCGGCGTGGATGGTGAAAAGCAGAAGGAAAAGAAGTGAGGGATTGGACATGATCGGGCGGAAACGGCCGCCAGTATCACCAGCGCAGGGATTTCTTCAATGGTGGATGTGAGAACAATCCGCCGCCGCGAATCAAGTTGACCCTTCCGGCGAATCCGTTTGGAGTGGTGGGGATGTCAAACGCCTCCGCACCTGTAAGTTCCACGAGCACTTTATTGGGTTTGCGCCTCTCGGTGATGATGTTTCTACAGTTTTTCGTGTGGGGGGCGTGGTATGTGGCGCTTTACGGCTTCCTAGTGGAGAAAGGCATGACCACCGCCGGAGCGGGCGGGTCTTTCGATGCCGCAGCCTACACGGTGGCGCCCATCGCGGCGATCCTTGCCCCGCTGACCCTCGGCCTCATCGCCGACCGTTTCCTGAACACCGAGAAAGTCCTCGCGATCCTGTTTCTGCTCGGGGCGGGGCTCCTTTATCTGACGCCAAGCCTCGCGGAAGCGGGTGCTCCGGCCACGCTCAGCGAGCAGTTCAGCCACCCCATGATCCTCTGCCTGCTCGGTTACATGCTCTGCTTCATGCCCACCCTCGGCCTTACTGCCAGCTTGTCTTTCCAACATCTCGACAACGCCGAAAAGCAATTCCCCGTGATCCGCGTGTTGGGCACGATCGGCTGGATCGCCGGAAACTGGGCGATGTGGGTCTGCCGCTCTGTCGGACTCGATCCGGTGAAGTTTTCCGACAGCTCCCCGCACATCTTCTCCGCCGCCGCGATCGCATCCGCCATTCTGGGTGTTTATTGCCTTACCTTGCCGAAAACACTGCCCGCCTCGAAGGGCCGTAAAATATCCATCAAGGAAGCTTTCGGCGTCGATGCCTGGAGCATGCTTAAAAATCGCAACTTCCTCGTCTTCGCCCTGGCCAGTTTCCTGATCTGCATCCCGCTCGCCGGTTATTACGCGAAGGGCGCCGGCTTTGTCGATGAAATGGGAGTCACCCTGTTCGGATCCACCACCGGCGCGATGAGCACCGGCCAGATGTCAGAGATTTTCTTCATGGTCATCATGCCGTTCTGCTTCGCCCGCCTTGGCGTGAAATGGATGCTCACCATCGGCATGGGCGCGTGGGTGCTGCGCTACGGTCTCTGGGGCCTCGCGTTCGGCCAGGAGGGGCCGCTGCTCACTCTGCCCATTTTCCTCGGCATCCTGCTCCACGGTATCTGCTACGATTTCTTCTTCGTCACCGGCATGATCTACACGGAGAAAAAAGCGCCCGCTGCCATCCGCAACCAAGCGCAGTCGCTCATCGTTATGCTGACCCAAGGCCTCGGCCTCGGCCTCGGCGCGCAGCTTTTCGGACGCTGGGCCACGGCGTGTTCGGTGGACGGAAAGGTGGACTTCGCGAAGTTCTGGTATGTCCCCGCCGCCTTCGCCTTCGCCGTGCTGGTTCTGTTCTTCCTGCTGTTCTGGGAGAAACTGAAACCGTCAGCCAGCGAAAGCACCCACTGATCATCCCAATTCCCACATGTCCTCACCCATCCGCATTCTTTGTGTCGGAGCCGGCCACATGGGCCGCTCCCATGCCCTCGCTTATCACCAGCTCGCAGGCTTCGAAATCTGCGGTCTCGTCACCCGCTCGCCGGAAGGCCGCGCTGGCCTCAACAAGGAGTTCGGCGTCGATTACCCTGGCTTCTCGGATTTTTACGAAGCCCTCGCCGCCACGAAGCCCGATGCCGTCGCCATCTCCACCTACATCGAGACCCATGCGCCGTATGCCCTCGCGGCCATCGCGGCGGGCTGCCATGTGTTTATCGAAAAACCCCTCGCGGAAACCGTCGCGAAGGCACAGGAGGTCGTCCGCGCCGCCAAGGCCGCGGACCGCAAGCTCGTAATCGGCTACATCCTGCGTCACCACCCGAGCTGGAACCGCTTCACCGAGATCGCCCGTAGCCTCGGCAAGCCGCTGGTCATGCGCATGAATCTCAACCAGCAATCCTCCGGCTCCGAGTGGAAAACCCACCTCGCCCTGATGTCTTCGGTTTCCCCCATCGTCGATTGCGGCGTGCATTACGTCGATGTCATGTGCCGCATGACCGGGGCGAAACCCGTCCGCGTCTCCGGCATCGGCGCGCGGCTTAGCGACGAACTGCCCGAGGGGAAAATCAACTACGGCCACCTCCAGGTCACCTTCGACGATGGTTCGGTCGGCTGGTATGAGGCCGGTTGGGGCCCGATGATGAGCGAGACCGCGTTTTTTGTGAAGGATGTCGTCGGTCCGAAAGGCAGCGCGTCGATCATCGCCGCGCAATCTGCCGCCCGCGGTCAGAGCGCCAACGTCGATGCCCACACCGGCACCCAGAACATCCTCGTTCATCATTCCACCCTCGGCCCGGACGGGAAATTCACCCGCGCCGATGAGGAGATCGCCCTCGTCGGTGAGCCGGACCACGACGGTCTCTGCCGCCTCGAGCAGGAATTTTTCCTCGACGCCATTCTTCACGGCAAAGACCTCACCGCCCATATGGAGGACGCCATCACCTCCATGCGCATCGTCGAGGCAGCGGACGAAAGTTTCCGCACGGGGAAGACCGTCGAGCTCTGATTCACCATGAAAACAATCATCATCGTTTCGCTTCTCCTCCACGCTGCCCTAGCGTCTGCCCAGGAAATGGAAAAATTCCGTCCGCTCTTCAACGGTAAGGATCTCACCGGCTGGACGGGTGAAGGGTATGTCGTCGAGGATGGTTTTATCGTATGCACGCCGAATGGAAAAAATCTCATGACCGAGGCCACGTTTTCCTCCTACATTCTAGATTTCGATTTCAAACTAGAACCCGGCACCAACAACGGCCTCGGCATCCATTATCCCGGCGACGGCGACGGCGCCTACACCGGCATGGAGCTCCAGATTCTGGACAACTACGCGGACAAGTGGAAAGACCTTAAGGACTACCAGTACCACGGCTCCATGTATACCTTGCTACCCGCGAAAAAGGAGGGGCTCAAGCCCGCTGGGGAGTGGAACAACCAACGCGTCGTAGTGGTGGACACCTCCATCAAGGTCGTCCTCAACGGCCATTCGATCCTCGATGCAAACCTCGCCGAGCTTTCTGAAAAACACCCGAAACACGAGGGCGTGAAGCGCCGCTCCGGCCGGATCGCTTTCCTTGGCCACGGTGACAAGATCTCCTTCCGCAACATCAACATCTTTGAGATCGCTGCCCCCGCGAACGAGGCGGACTTGAAAGCGACCGACTACACCAAAATTTTCAGCGGCTCCGATCTCATCGGCTGGAAATACGAATCCACGGGAGATCATAATTGGTTCGCTACAAACGGCATCCTCAAGCACACCGGTAAAAAGGGAGCGACTAATGATCTTTGGACGAATGAAAGCTACAAGGATTTCACGATGGTCTTCGACTGGCGCTGGGCCGGCACCGGCGAGAAGAAAATGCAGCCCATCGTCATGCCGGACGGATCGGACAAACTCGGTGCCAACGGGAAAAAGGAACTCGCCGAGATCGAGGAACTCGACAGCGGCATCTACCTGCGCGGCGCAAGCAAGTGCCAGATTAACCTCTGGAACTGGACCTGCGGCTCCGGCGAAATCTACGGCTATCGAACCGATCCGAAACAAAGCCCTGCGGTGAAAGCCGCCTGCACCCCCAAGCGCAAGGCCGACCGCCCCCTCGGCGAGTGGAACCAGACAATCATCACTGTTAAGGGCGACACCGTGAACGTCTCCCTCAACGGCGAAACCGTCATCGAGAACGCCATCCTCGCCGGCATGCCCGCCGAAGGCCCGATCGGTCTCCAGCACCACGGCCAAGCCATCGACTTCGCCAACATCTGGGTGAAACGCCAATGACCGGTTGGCAATCAGTCTAGAGACCGCGCTGGACTTAGGAGAAGCACATTGTCATTTTCTAGAATATGACGGATGAGGATTGGATGGCCTTGGCGCTGCTGGAGGCACAGAAAGGCGTGGGCCGGACGGCGCCGAACCCGCCGGTGGGCGCGGTGGTGGTGAAGGATGGAAGATTTCTCGGAGCAGGCTGGCACCGGCGAGCGGGGCTACCACATGCCGAGGTGGAAGCGATGGCGGCGGCGGAGTGGGCGCACGGCAAAGGCTGCCTCGCAGGGGCTACGGTTTATGTGACGCTGGAGCCTTGCTCGACGACGGGCAAGACCCCGGCATGCACGGGCGGGCTAATACAGGCGGGCGTTTCAAGGGTGGTCTATGGTTGCGCGGATCCGAACCCATCGCATGCGGGGGCCGCGGATGATATTTTTAAAAAGGCAGGGATCACGGTGCGGGCACGGGTTTTAGAAAAGGAGTGCGGGGTGATCCTCAGACCCTTTGCGAAGGCGCAGCGGACAGGCTTGCCCTGGGTGATCTGGAAATGCGCGATGTCGCTGGATGGGCGGATCACGAGACCGGAGGGTGAGGGGCAGTGGTTGAGCGGTGCGGAAGCACGGGCGGATGTGCAGCAGCTGCGGGCGGTGGTGGATGCGATCCTGACCAGCGGCGAGACTGTGCGCCGCGACAAACCATCTCTAACAATCCGCGTGCCGGAGCTGCTCGAAGGGCGCGAGCAGCCTTGGCGGGTGGTGCTGACGGACTGGCCGGATTCACTCCCCGGCGAGGCGCCGCTTTTCAACGATGAGTGGAAAAACAGGACGCTGATCCGCAGTGGCGGGCTGGAGGAAGCGCTGCGTGGGCTGGTGAAGGAGCACGGTGTGCTTTCCGTGATGAGCGAGGCGGGAGGTAAACTCTCTGCCGCGCTGCTCGCCGCCGGGCTGGTGGATGAGGCGGTCATTTATCATACGCCCATCCTATGCGGCGGCGGCACGCTCCCGGCGCTGGCGGGGGAGGTTTTCCCGGAATCCATAGAGCTGCGGGATGTGACATGGGAACGCTTTGGCGCGGATCGGAGAGTGCGGGGGCTGATCGGAAAAAAACATGAGTGAGCCGTTTTTCGAAACCACCAACGCCAAGGTCTGGCGCGGCGATGTCGTGGCGCTGCGTAGTCTGGATCTCACGCTGCGCATCGGTGAGAGCGTAGCGATTCTCGGCGCAAACGGCGCGGGAAAAAGCAGCCTGTTGAAACTGATGACTGGCGAGCTGCGGGCAGAGGCGAACCCGGGCACCAGATGCCGGCTTTTCGGCGAGGAGCTGTGGTGCCTTGAGGAGCTGCGGCATCGGATCGGGATCGTGATGCCGGAGGAGGTGGAGCGGTTCCACCCGGCGGAAATCGCGGCGGATGTGGTGATCTCGTCGTTCCGTGGCGCCTACGGGCGGACACGGGACATGCGCTTCAGTGCCGCCGAAAAAGCACTGACCGCACAGGCACTGGCGGACGTGGGAATCGCGGAGCTGGCGGTGCGGGAGTTCGGCCAGCTGTCGTCGGGAGAAAAACGTCGGTTTCTGATCGCCCGGGCGCTCGTTCACCGCCCGGAGGCGTTGGTGCTCGACGAGCCATCGACCGCGCTCGATTTCGCGGCGCGCTTGAAACTTCTGGAAACGCTGCGTGGAATCGCGGCGGCTGGGGCGACTCTGACGCTCGTCACCCACGACCCCGGTGAAATCCTGCCAGAAATCACCCGAGTGATTCTGCTAAAAGAAGGCAGCGTAGTCGGTGACGGACCAAAACGGGAAGTGCTCAATGACCAATCGCTTAGCTGGCTTTACGGAATGCGGCTCAAGCTTTCGTGGTCGCGGGGCTGGGCGGTGGTCAGGCCGGTTTCGCGGGCTTTTTTGGAACCGGATCGTATCCGTGGGTGCCCCAAGGGTGGCAGCGGAGCAAGCGGCGGAACGTAAGCCAGGTGCCTTTCAGCGCGCCGTGGATTTTGATCGCCTCGATGCCGTAGTGGCTGCATGTCGGATCGTGGCGGCAGACGCCATGACCGCCGCTCGCCAGCCGCAACCATGGGGAAATGGCGAGTTGGTAGAAGCGGATCAGCTTGGTGAGGAGCCAGGACACGTTGGAGTTTGAAATTTCAAAACTAAAAACTCAACCTTCAATGAAGAGGAGGAACGGAATCGGCGGTTGAGTTGGCGTTGTGAAATGCTCAGGGTGGC
Source organism: Prosthecobacter debontii (assembly GCA_945869855.1). GTDB lineage: Bacteria > Verrucomicrobiota > Verrucomicrobiia > Verrucomicrobiales > Akkermansiaceae > Luteolibacter. The sequence goes on along the minus strand of CAMBQC010000001.1, from coordinate 31,297 downwards.
GTTGTGAAAAGCGTCCGAATTATGGTATCCTTGGCGTTGGGGCTGGTTTGTGCTTTGGCGCAGGAGGCGGGGGATTGGCGTCTCGAATTGCTGAAAGAGAAGGGGCTTTCGTCCGAAACACCCGCACTGGAGGCTTTCCGGAAAGGTCAAAATGTTTCCCGGGAAAGCTTGGACAACGCGATCCAACGCCTCGCTTCAGAGGAGTTTGCGGAGCGGGAGCAGGCGCAGAAGGAAATCCTGCTGATGGGTAGTGCGGTGTTGCCCTTGCTGGTTGAGATGCTGGAAGCTGAAGATCCGGAGGTGCGTATGCGGCTTGGAAAAATCGTACGGACTCTCCGCGAGGGCGCTAAAGGAGCCAAGGATGAGCTGTTGCTGCGGGCGGTGGCCAGCTTGCTGCATGAAAGGAAAAACCCCGGCGTCGCCGATCCGGGCGGGCGGATTTTTGTGGAGTTTTTCAGCAAGCCGCAAGCCTCGCTGGCGGAGGGATACCGGGGTCTGCGCTACGAGGCGGATGGAGCGATGAAAGGATCTATCTCGGACAGCGGGTTCGTGTGTATGGATGGGCGGCGCAATGGCGACGGCGATCAGCGTCTGATCTTCGATGCCCAGCGCTTCACGGGCAAGCCGGAGTTCCCTGATAAGTTCCGTGTCACAGCGAAACTTGGTGGCGGTGGCGCGGGTGGCGCAGGCTCCTACCATGTGGGTGTCTCCATTGGCAACGTGCGCGTCCTTTTTCATCCTGGACTGGACGGTGGCGCCTTCCGCTTCGAACGGGTCGATGATAATATCCTGCTCTCGGAAAATGCGGACATGGGCTTCGATCCCCCACCGGAAAAACTCCTGCCCATGGGAATCGATGTAAAGAGGATCGCTGGCGGGAATGTGAGCCTCGATGTCCTGGTAACTAGCAATGGCGATTCTTACAGGGCACTCAAGATCGTCACGGCGGATGCGATCGGCAAGCTCGATCGAATCGGGTTGGATCGTAGCGGAAGAAGCGGTGGTGACGGGCTTTTCGACGACCTTGTGGTGGACTTGGGAAAACAGTGAGCGGAGCGGGCGCCAACAGCCAGCAAGCTCAGGGGTTGTTTCGCTTGGCGAGGGACTTTAGAACTGATTCAGGTAGGTTGGCAGAGTTGATCCAGCGCTGGGCCGCGGCTTGATCATCCTCCAGCCAAGATCCAAGCGCGCGCTGATACATACGGTTGCGGCTGTCCGTGTCCCCGATGAGGGCGATCTGGCCTGCGGCCACGCCGGGGGCCTTGTCGAAAGTATTCCAGATGAAATGGTAAACCATGCGGTCGTCCACATCGGCGGGATGGCTGTTCATCAGTTTGGCGGCGGACTGTGGGTCGGTGCGCGCCTCGACAGTGACGAGGCCACGCAAGGCACGGGTGCGCGCGTCGCCCTGTGGCAGGCGCGCGAAGGATGCGGACGCCGCTTCCTTGTCGGTTTGCGCCCATTGTTCGAACACCTCATCCACGCTGCGGGTGGACGCCTCGCCGAGGTTGGAAAGCAGCCATGAGGCAGTGGTGGCGGGGTCGGTTTTTGCCATTTCCTCCGCGAATCTTGCTGTCGCGCCGTCGCGCAGGCGCGGATCGGAAAGTCCCGCGATCCATGCTTTCGCGGCATCGGAGCCGTTTTTTAAAAGGTGGGGAATCATGGCTTGGAGCGCCGCACCGCGCTCGCTGCTGAAGGGAAGAGCTTGGAGCAGTTCAGTGGCACGAGTCGGATTGGTAACGGCGAGGCTGCGGATGATTCCGATCATGTAGGGATTCGCCTCCTCGCCCTCGTGCTTTGCCTCGGCCCAGGCGATGGCAGATTCTGGATCGCGGCTGGCCCATGCGGCGAGAACCGTGCCGGTGGCCATGCCACCCCGCGTATTTGCCGTGGTGTAGGCGAGCGCAGCCATGGGATCGACCTCCGCCCATGCGGTAAGCAGCATGGCGTATTCACCCATCCGCTCCTCGGTGAGGCCGAGGCTGCGGAACTTGGCAACAGCGGCCTCGAATTCGGAGGGAGCGAGGGAATCAATCCAGGACAGCATGGCGCGGCTCCGGTCGAGGGCGTTTTCCCCACGGACGATCTCCTCCATTTTCAAGAGACGCTCATCCATCGTGGCGGACGGGCGTTCGCCGGCTGTTCGCGATGTGCGTGAAGCGCTGTCGCGTCGCGAGGAATTTTCGTCGCGGCTGGAGGACATGCGTTCGCTCGAAACCTGCCTGGCTCGTTCAAGGAGTTCATCCGCCTCGCCGCGGCCTGCGGAGCCGCCGGTGAGTTTCCCGGCCACAAATCCGCCGAGTCCTACTGCCAGGCAGGCGGCGATTACGCTGGTTGCATTCCATTTCATCATTTTTATGTTCGTCGTAATTTGAGCGTCCGCAATGGCGGATTTCGCCTGTGTTCTTGCATCCGGCCCACAGTCTGCGATCTTTTCCAGATGAAAAAACCGCTACTCCTGGTTACTCTGGCCTGCCTTACTTCCTGTCAGACAAATGAAAAACAACCCACCGATGACAAGCCCGCCGAAGTGAAGGCCGTAAAATCTGAGATCGATGTATCGAAACCCGAGTCCTTGGTCGGGCAGTCCTTGGATCAAGTTCAGGCTGCCTGCGATGCCCGGGAAATCCCTCACCGCGTGATCGAGTTGGACGGCGAGCCGCGCCCGGCGACGATGGACTACCGCCCGGAGCGGCTGAACTTCAAGGTGAAAGACGGCCTCATTACCGCGGTGACAAACGGTTAGGCCGATCTTAGCATCGGGATCGAGGCGAGCAGGCGTTTTGTGTAATCGTCCTTCGGGTGGTGAAATACGTCGTCCGCCGTGCCCAGCTCGACGATTTTTCCCTGATACATCACCGCGATCCGGTCGGCCACGTAGTGCACCACCCCGAGATCGTGAGAAATGAATACCATCGTCAGCCCGAGGTCGCGCTGGAGGTCTTTGAGGAGATTGAGGATCTGGGACTGAATGGAAACGTCGAGCGCGGAGACCGGCTCGTCCGCGATGATCAGTTTCGGCTCCGGAGCAAGGGCACGGGCGATCGCGATCCGCTGCCGCTGGCCGCCGGAAAATTCGTGTGGGTATCGCCGCATCTGGCCGGCGTCGAGGCCGACGGTGGCCATCAGGTCGGTGACTTTTTTCTCAAGCTCCGCGCCTTTCATTTTCGGATGCCGCTGGCGCACGGCCTCGGCAAGGGTGGAGAAAACGGTCATCCGCGGGTTCAGCGAGGCGTAGGGATCTTGGAATACCATTTGGAAATCAAGGCGGCGCCTGCGCACTTCATGCGGGCGGAGTGTGCTGAGGTTTTCGCCGTTGAGGATAATGGATCCGGCGGTGGGCGGGATGAGCTGCATGATCATCCTTGAGAGGGTCGATTTCCCGCAGCCTGACTCGCCGACGAGGCCGAGGATCTCGCCCTGACGGATCTCAAGGTTTACGCCGTCCACGGCCTTGATCGTATCCGTATGGTGGGTCAGGAGACCGCCCGCCTTTTTCACGAAATGCTTCTCCAAATCCCGTATCTCAAGGTAGCTCACGCTAGAAGGTAAGCATCCGCTGCGCCGCCGCGCAATGCCCAAGAACCGTGTGGCGAGGCCTTTTTGGTGCGGGTTGCAAACCCGCGCTCCCAGCGACCGGGAACGCGCGTCTGTGACTCGCAAGCTCATGATCAGAGAGAGAAACCGCCTTCTAAGGCAGCGCCTTTCACATCTCATGAACATGCGGGTTGCAAACCCGCGCTCCCAGCGGCGCGAAGCACCCCTCCCAATCTCCGTGACTTTTCGGCCGGATGTGCGAGAGATGCAGCGATGGATATGCGGAAGGACGAAGAGATGGCGCTGCGGCTCAGTGTGGTCATGGGCGCGTGGTTCGTGTATGCCGGTGGGCTGAAAATTTTCTCCAGCGGGCTGGATAAGTTCGCGGTGGACATCGGAAACTACAAGCTGGTCAGCGAGGGAATGGCAGTCGCTGCTGCTTACATCGTGCCATGGGTGGAGGTGGTGGCGGGGCTTTGTTTCATGCTGGGTGTCCTGAAAAAGGGCGCGTGGCTGGCGATGCTCGGGCTGGTGGGAGCTTTCAGCGTCTCGGTCGGCTCCGCGTGGTGGCGCGGGCTGGATATTTCCTGCGGCTGCCTGGGCGGGACGGAGAAAATTTCCTACTGGGCGAAAGCGGCGGAGTTCGCGGTTTATTATGCGGCGCTGGGTTTCCTAGCCTGGGTGTGGTGGAGGCAGCCTCACCGGAAATAGGGCCGGAGATAGGGCGGATGATTTTCCTGTAAACGGCGCACAAAATCTCTCCAGCCTGCGGAGCGCGAGGGCGCACTCCGCGACACGCGAGGGCGCATGTGCTCCCCCTCGTAGAGTTTGCTTTGCCTTGAGTGAAATTTCGGGAAAGGATAACTCATGCGTTTCACGGAAAAATTACAACAGCGGGTAGCGACTACGGGATCAAGATTGTGCGTGGGTCTCGATCCGCGACCGGGCGATGGTGGGGCGGCACAAGCCAAGGATTTCCTGCTCCAAGTGATCGAACAAACCGCGGATTCCGCTGCTGCGTTCAAACCGAACATGGCCTACTTCGAGGCGATGGGCATCGAGGGAATCCGCGTGCTGGAAGTCATCCTCGCCGCGATCCCAGACGGCATCCCGATCATCCTCGACGCGAAACGCAGCGACATCGGCGAGACGCAGAAATATTACGCGCAGGGTTATTTCAATGGCTGGAACGTTGATGCCGTCACGCTCAACCCTTTCCTCGGATACGACTCCATCGAGCCCTTCCTCGATTATGCGGGCAAAGCCGTCTATCTCCTCGCTGTAACATCGAACCCCGGCTCCGCCGATTTCCAGCGCCAGGTTCTTGCAGACGGACGCCAGGTCTTCGAACTCGTCACCGCCCTCGGCGAGCGGGCGAAAGCCGAAGGTCGTGCCACGGATGTCGGGTATGTCGTCGGCCTGACGAACGCGGAGGCCGTCCTTTCGAAAATGCCGGACGCACCGCTGCTGGTGCCCGGTCTCGGTGCGCAAGGCGGTGATCTAGCCGCGCTAGCCGGCGCGAAACGAACCGCCCCGGACGTAATCAATGTCTCGCGCGGCATCCTTTACGCGGACGACGGGAACGATTTCCGTACACGTGCGGAGGAATGGGCGGCGAAAATCGCGCTCGGCTACGCTTGAACCCATGAGTCAACCAAAGCTCCGAGCTCCCTCCGCGATCTCTGCGGCTCTGCGTTGAAAAAACCCCATCCATGAACAAGGATCTCACTGGCAACGGCTACTCCGGTCTGGCCCCCCAGAAAGGCTGGCCCGGCAGGAACGCGAAGTTCCTTCGCCACCGCGTCGTGCCCGCCATGTTCCGCAAGCTCGGCGGCACCATCCTCGAACCCGTCCTCACCGCCCCCGAAGCCGACCGTGTCCGCATCACTTGGATCGGCCACGCCTCCTTTTTCCTCCAGTTCGCGGGAAACTCAGTCGTCGTCGATCCAAACTGGGCCAAATGGCACGGCCCGGTGAAGCGCCAGCGCCATCCCGGCCTGCGCCTGGGCGATGTCCCAGAGGTCGATCTCGTGCTCGTTACCCACGCCCACTTCGACCACCTCCATAAGCCCAGCCTCAAGGTCTTGCAGGCCAGCGAGGGCATCGTGGTGCCGAAGGGCAGCGCCTCGCTGGTCAGAAAACTCGGTTTCCCCGCCGTCCACGAGGTGAAAATCTGGGACGAACTGGAGATCCGCGGCATGAATGTCATCCACACGCCCTGCCACCATTGGGGCGCGCGCTATGTCCACGACACCCACCGCGATTACGGCGGCTACATCGTCAAGGCCAGCCGAAAAAGCGTCTTTCATTGCGGCGATAGCACCTACTTCGACGGCTTCACGGAAATCGGCAAACGCCATGACATCGATATCGCCCTGATGCCCATCGGCGCCTACGAATCGCCCAGCGGCCGCGATGTCCACATGAACCCCGAGCAGGCCGTCCGCGCCTTCGCGGATCTCGGCGCGAAAGTCCTCATCCCCATGCATTACGGCACTTTCCCCCTCGGAAACGAAGCCCTCCACGAACCCGTCGAGCGCCTGCTCATGGAAGCCGACCGCCTCGGCATCAGCGAGAAAATACTAATCCCCGAGGAAGGCGTCGGCATCGAGTGGTGACGCGAAGCGCAAGGAGCGGCTGCCTTCGGCTGCCGGACTACCAAGGGAGTGGCTAGGGGATTCCAGCCCCAAGCCGTTGTGGAGCCATCTTGCCCCCACCTGCCAAATCAAAGCACCGACTTTTGGCAGACAGTCTAAGAGGCTGTTTGAAAATTCTAAAACACTCCCGCCAGTAAGTCGGCAAGGGTGTTTTGAACCGCAGATGAACAGGATTTACGCAGATGAAAGAGTCTTGGAATGCCTGAAAACTTTTATGTTCGAGTTTCGATCTGTGTTCTTCATCTGCGTTCATTCACGTCCATCTGCGGTTTGATTTCTTCTTTCCTGATTTTTAAGACGACCTCTAAGTTTAACCCGAAAACCGAAATGGAACCACGGAGAACACGGAGCGGATCCTTCGAGATTTGGTTTTGCGATAACGATCTCTGTGTTCTCCGCGTCCTCCGTGGTGGGTATCTCTTCCAGCAATGACCTGATCAAGCTCGGTTCGCAAACCGCATCATGTTTCGTATTGCCCTACCCTGCTTCATGTAATACTCTTGCCCCCGATGGTTGCCCCACCCTCCGCTTAGCCTGTCGCAGGGGCGCCCTTCGAATCGTTTCTCTGGACGGAGACGCCTTCATGCCCGTGTTGAATCTCCTGGAAAAATACGCCGATGTGCCCATGAGCATTGCCGATGCTTCTCTGGTGCGCCTCACGGAAATCCTACCCGCCCCCTTCTTCTCACCACCGACTCCGACTTCAGGATTTACCGACGTCTCGGCAAGCGGGTGATTCCAACCCGGATGCCTTGAAGTTTGGAACCCCAATGCGCTTCGAGATCACGGAATTGATCGAGCCGCCGCGGCGGATATTGACTCGGACTTTCTCCACCTCTGGTATGGCCAACGGTCTTTATCCCCAAAGAAAATTTCAAGCTTCCCTCCATATTTGTGAATTATGAATCATGCTGAATCCGCACCATTGTAATTATTGTTGCTACAATTTAAATCTCGTTTGTTTGTGCGGAATAAAAAAAAATGTTGGGAGAACATGATTGAGTTGAATGAGGATTTCAGAAATGAAGGTGACGCGGGCAAGCATACTAGTAAGCCGCCGCTCTCCATTCACCGTAAGCTCAACCTTCATGCACAGAGATTAGCGACTTTCAAGAAATGCTCCATTGATGAGGCTCTCACCCAAATCATAAATAATGGGATCAAGAGCATCGGTTGCGAACTCGAAGAAGACCCCGTATCCGGCTATCCCGCCGATCTCTCGCCCCGCCAGATCGCCGTTCTTCAAGGCCTCCGCGAAGGCCTCGCCGTGAAGGAGATCGCGGACAAACTCAATGTAGGCGAAGCCACCGTCCGCACCCACATCATCCGCATCCGCGAGCGCACGGGTTGTGTGGACATCCTTAAACTACGAATTCCGTAGTAGTTCCACCACCCGTGGCCGTCACGGCCTGTTCCTACCACCGTGCCACGGAAGACTAGGTGGTTTGCCGGGTCGAATCAACTGCAGCCAGCACGCGTGTGTCATCCTTGTCACAAACTACTAGATATCTAGTATCCATGCTCACATCGATTGATAAACCGCCACAGCCAGATCTTTCACAACGTCCCGCACCCTTGAAAAGACACCCGCTACAGTGTAATAAATAAGCTTACAAATGAAATCTTCTCTAATGAGGCCGTCTGAGTAATTTCATGGCACCTATGAAAGTTAATAAATATTCCGCGCTGCTCGCGCTACTGATGACCTCCGGACTTGTCCACGCACAGACGACCATCCCAGTCGGCCCTCCTGGTTTGCCAGGAACAATCACCGCTCCCCTCACGGTTGCGGGTAGTACCACCGTCAACGGTACTCTCACCGTGCAGCCCGCGGTGACTTCTGTCTCATCAACCTCCACCACTCCTGCAGCAGGTGCACCGACTACGATCGGTGGCATTGTTAACAACGGAGCTGGCCCCGTGATCGTCAACCAGACCGTGCTTTCCAATAATACCGGCACCGAAATTACTACTGGCGGCGGCGGTGCCACAATCGCAACGAATGGCAATGCTACCCTTACAGCCGATTCCCAAGATACCACAAACGTCAGCTATAGCCGAGTCGTAAGGTTTGACGTGGCTCAAGCCGGTCATACCGGCCCTACTCCTGTAGGTCTTCCAGTTCCCGGAACGGAACAATACTTTCTCCTTAATTCTGCGGGTACACCAATCACCCCCGCTTTCGCAAGCCAAGCACTTCTCGATGCGTTTGTCACAGCAACTACCCCAACTGCCCTTCTCGCTCTGGATCCGTCCATTGGCGCGACGGTGACCGCTCCTGCTGGTTCCGGTGGTAACCTCGTAGTCGAAGGTAACTCTACACTTGGTGACGCCGCTACCGACACCACCACCGTGAACGGAGCACTCGTTGCCAACAATGGCTTGGATGCCACCGGCGACAAAATCACCAACCTAGCTAACGGAACTGCAGCAACGGATGCAGCCAACCTCGGTCAAGTGAATGCCGGTGATGCTACACTCCAGACCAACATCAACAACGAGGCAACCACCCGTGCTGCTGCTGACGCTACGTTGACGACGAACCTTGCTAATGAGGTAACCGCACGCACCAACGCCGATACTACGTTGACGACGAACCTTGCTAATGAGGTAACCGCACGCACCGCAGCCGACACGGCCATCCGTGGTGAGTTCGCCGCTGCTGACACGGTTGAGCGCAACGCACGCACCGCAGCCGACACGGCCATCCGAGGTGAGTTCACCACTGCTGACACGGCACTTGGCGTTCGCATTGATAGTGAAATATCCGCACGCATCGCCGGTGACAACACGGTCCGCACGGAGTTCGCTGCTGCGGACACTGTCATCCGCACCCAGTTCGCTGCTGCCGACACCGCCATCCGCAACGAGTTTGCTGCTGCTGATACTACCGAGCGCAACGCCCGGATCGCCGGTGATGACAGGCTCCAGTCGAACATCGACGAGAACACTCGCGGTATCGCAATGGTTGCTGCAATGACCAACACCACCGTGGATATTGGCAAGACCCACGGAGTTGACTTCAACATGGCACAGTTCCAATCCGAGACCGGCTTCGCCTTCGGATACGCGAACCGTATCAATGAGAACGTCCAGGTGCACACCTCGGTCGCATCGACAACCGACTTCGACGAAAGCGTCGTTCGCCTGGGTGTCGCTGTTCAGTGGTAATCTGACTCTCAGTTGAACGGTAACTGGTAGCTCAACTAAGCCCGCACCGCTCATACGGTGCGGGTTTTTTTGTCACCTCATCCCCGATTCGCACACAGATACAACCTATTAGGTTCATGAAAACCTCCATTGCCTTATTGTTCACCATCGCCCTATCGCAGCTTTCCTGCTCGCTGGGAGGGAAACCACCAGAAGCCGTCAAGCGTGTTACCTTTTCTTATGAGGCGTTGGCGTCCATGCAACCTAGGGATATCCCATCCTTTGTTTACGTCTTCCCACCCTTACGCAGCAACAGCAGCGGCAAGGCCATCGAGCAACTCGTGCCTGTCAAATCTCCGGAAGGCGGTGTATCCGAATGGAAGACGTCTTCGGCACAATCCATGGCCTTGAAAAAGAAGATCGAAGCGGATCTGAGGAAAGGAGGTTACGAGACGATAAGTTTCGGCGATCTGCTCACCGTGCAGCAATCCTATGCGGTTCTGGTCATCAGCACTTTCTACACCCTTCCCTACGACGTGAAGAATGAGGCCGGTGAAGTGGCCAACAAAGCCACATTGGTGCTGATCAAGGGTGCGCTATTCGATGGGAATCTGGAGCCGAAAACGAAGAAAGATATCATCAAGGTCGATGGGGTTACGAAAGTCCCAGCCGGGAAGGAATTCCCTGATCCAGTCACCCGCACGATCGAGCAGGCATACGCATGGTTTGCGGACAATTCAACGGGACTCATCCTATTGGATTGAACCTGAAATCCGATATTCAATTTCAAAATCAGCGGTCTTTACCACAGAGACACAGAGAACACAGAGGTTTGAGAAAAATATGCGAAACACTTTATGATGTTGCTTAGAGAGTTCCGTGTTCTCTGTGTCTCTGTGGTCAAATTACTTGGAACCAATTTTCTATTTCGGAGTTCGGGTTGAAATGGCTTGGGGTGACAAAGCCGGGGGAACGGTTAGCGGTTAGCGGTTCTCGGATACCGCCTTTCACCATTTTTTCCCGAGGGATTTCCTAAATAATGTCATGGTTGTGAATACTAAAAAAATGAATAAGAAAAGAGTCCGTAGTGGGCTTCCGTGGATTGCTTTGGGTCTATTGATCCTCATTGTCGTTGTGGGCTACACATTCAATCCCACTATGCGAACGCTCTTACAGAGTGTACGGAAATCAGTGGATCACGCACCCATATCTCCGGATCCCGTGGATGTGGATGAAACTCCACAAACGCCCGTCGTTTTTCCGCAGCCCGCTGCGGATCCTGTGAATGCAGATGAACCCCTAATGCAGCTCGAAGCGAAACTGCGTGAGGAGTATGATCAGAAGCTCAAAACAGAGCTAGCCAAGGAACGGGAGAAGGCGAAGGTGGGCCGCGAGGAAACGCAGGAGCCTACGCCCCCGGTGGTAATGTTCGCGATGCCTAGGGGGATTGTTTCGGACATCACCAACCTGAGCAATGGTATCCCGCTGAGAACCGAGGTTCTATATGACACCGGCGAGACCGCACTGGAGGAAAGGCAGCTGCACGATAGCTACACCGCGACGTATCAGGTTAAAATGCGCATCCCTCGCCCCGCGATCAGCATACTTGATATCGAAAAAGCGACCCCTGAACTATCGAAAATCCTCCCGGGATTTACCGCGTTGTTTCCCCTAGGCTTCGTCTCGCCAGCGCACGAGATGCTTTACCGCAACAAGATCTCGGATCTACGCACGAATTCGAGGCAGCTCGGTGCGTTGCTCTCCAAGCCCAACGCCTATGACTGCAACACCATCCTCCACCTAACTAACAAGAAAGGCCGCAAGGTGTTCTTTATGCAGGCGGATATGGACGCGATCCTGAAAGGCTCCGACGGGGATCGGGCACCTGTGATGCCCGCTTCACAAGTGGACTCCATCGATTACGACCCTTTCACGGTCTACCAATGGCGCAAGGTTGGCAAAGCGCCCAATCCCATGATATCCGGCTGGGAGCGGCGGATCGCCATCGGAAAGAAGGAACTCGATGCCCCGGCGATCACCCCGGAAAGAAAAGCCTGGGTGGATGAGAGGCTTGTCATGCTGAAGGCGGCCATAGAAGCCATGAAAAAGCGCAGCTACCTAATTTCCGCCTACGACCCCTACATCGTGCTTCCGATCAGCATCCTCAAGGATGCGAAAGATCCCTACGCTCCAAAGGTCGGTGATTACGCCGTCGTGATATACGGACGCAAAATCTATCCGTGCATCGTCGGGGATGCGGGGACGGATACCCAGGTGGGCGAAGCCTCGGCGAGGATGGCGAGCACCCTTGTCTCCGGATGGAATTCCGCACAAAAGGCGGTTGCCTATCCCGGCGTCAGCTATCTTGTTTTCCCCGGTAGTGGGGAGGTCGATACCGCCGTGCCTGACCACAAGAAATGGGGCGCGAAATGCCTCACCTTGCTGGGAGAGATCGGCGGGCTGGGTAACGGTTATGAACTTCACGACTGGACAATACCTGCCCGTGCTCCAGCGCCGGATCCAGCACCGGCAGCTGGCAAGCCGCCAGCACCGCCGGAGAAGAAGGATCCTGCCTCGTCGCCCAAGCCCGCTAGGAATCTGAATCCACAGGATTGAACGAGCGTAAACGGCTTAGAATTCGAAGAGTAGTCCTTGGGCATCGTCCTCGCGTTTGCCCGCCGTGGCACCCAGACCGCGGATACCGAACGTGATCCAGCGGGTCATTAGGGTGTTGATGTTTTTCGAATCTGCCTCCACCACAAGGGAATGCGCGAGGCCGGCTTCGAAGAACGCCCAGTCGTCGGCGAGATCCTTGCCGAGGGCCGCGAGGAAACGCCGGGTTGTTTCGCGGCGGACCTCCTTCATCGCGGGCGGCAGCGCCTCGTCCGGTAGGGAAAGGATCTGCCCGGCGAGCCGGAAAAACAGCGGCGTATCCATCCCGATCCGCGCGGCGGCGGGTGCCAGCGCGTTCACATAGGCGGCCACCGCCTGCTCTACGGAAATTTGTTTCCCTACCGCGTCCAGCAGCGCGATCCGCTCGGCACAGAGCGGCTCGAGGACATGCGTCATCACCAGTGCCAGCAACTCCTCGCGGCTGCCGAAGTGATAGTTCACGGCAGCGACGTTCGCCTTCGCGGCTCCAGTCACATCACGGATCGAGACGGAATCAAAGCCTTTCACGGCGACCAGCCTCTCGGCGGCATCCAGCATCATCCGTTTCGCCCCGGTTTCAGGCACTTTCGTTACACGCACGCCCACAAGCCAAGCGTCCCCGCTTTCTTTGTCAATCCCCGCTTGGTGGGGAGCACACGCGCCCCCGCGTGTCGCGGAGTGCGCCCTCGCTCTCCGCAGAGCTGGAAAGGACTTTTGCGCCGTGAAGCAGAAGTAGCCCCGCCCTATCTCATACCCAGTTTCCGGCGAGGGCGCCGGAAACAACACGCGAGGCGCGTGTGCTCCCCGAATCCCCGCTTGCCGACACGCGAAAGGGGAGTAGCGTGTCGTTATGCTCCACCGGATCGTTATCCCCGCCATCGTCATGTGCTCCGCCGCTTTCGCCGCCGATATTACCCAGATCGCCTTCGCTACGGCAGAGGGCAAAAAGGCCACCCTGGCCGACTACAAGGGCAAGGCGGTCCTGCTCGTCAATGTCGCCTCGAAGTGTGGCTTCACCAAGCAATACGAAGGTTTGCAGAAACTCTACGAGGAGAGGAAATCCGACGGACTCGTGATCCTCGCCTTTCCCTGCAACGACTTCGGCGGCCAGGAGCCGGGCACCATCGAGGAGATCCAGAAGTTCTGTAAATCGGAATACGATGTGACCTTCCCGATCATGGGCAAGCTTTCCGTGAAAGGGGACGGGCAGCACCAGCTTTACAAAGCGCTCACCGGCCCGGACGGCGCGTTCCCCGGCAACATAAAATGGAACTTCGGCAAGATTCTCATCGACAAGAACGGCAAGCCCGTCGCGCGGTTCGAATCGATGACCAATCCCGATAGCGAGGAATTAAAGAAAGCGATCAACGGCGCGCTGGCGGGATAGCCCGTCTGCGAAAAGTCCTTTCGTATTGAATCGTGGCTGGAGATTCCAGTCCCGGGTCGTTGTTCGGGAAACTTGCCCCAACGTTCCATTTAAAATTTAAAAGCACAGGCTTTTGGCAAACAGCCTAAACACCGAAGGCTTTGGAGCGCTACAAGCCTGCTATCTGGGGCGGAACACTGGTCACAGTTCGCGCCGCAATTTGCCCATGCCGTGCAGCTCGTAGCAGGGCTGCATGGCCGAAAGCTACAGCAGGCTGTAGCAGTCGATGGCTACCGCTTCAGAAGTGGATCGCGTGGCCTTCTGCGGCGAGGGTGGCCTCGTGGATCACCTCCGACATAGTCGGGTGGGCGTGGATGGTGGCGTGGATCTCGTCGATGGTGAGTTCTTGGTCGAGCGCAAGTCCCATTTCGGCGATGAGCTCTGTGGCGTTGTCGCCAATGATGTGCGCGCCTAACAGCTCGCCGTGCTTCTTGCCGTAGAGTAATTTCGCGAAGCCGTCCGTCTCACCGGCGGCGACCGCCTTGCCGATGGCGACGAAGGGAATCTTCCCGACGATGTAATCCACGCCCTCTTCCTTGAGCGCGCGCTCGGTTTTTCCAACCGAGGCGACCTGTGGGTGGCAGTAGGTGCAGCCGGGGAAATTCGTGACCATGCGTGGCTTGTGGCCGTCCACGTAAAGGCCATCGACGCACTGGAAAGCCTCGAAGGAAGCGGTGTGGGCGAGCCATGGCGGACCGTTGATATCACCGATGGCATAGACGCCGGGAAGGTTTGTTTCGTAACGGTCACCGATCTTGATGTAGCCGCGGTCGGTCAATTCGGGCGGTATACCGCCGGGTAGGACTGGCTGGATACCGATCGCGACGAGGCAGACATCGGCGGAGATCACGCCGTTTTCCTTCGGCCCCTCGACGGTGATTTCGACGCGGTCGCCGAGATCCTTGGTGGCGGTGACCTTGGTGTTCACGAGGCAGCGGATGCCTTGCTTGGTGAGGGATTTTTCCAACGCCTCGCCGACCTCCGTGTCCTCTACAGGCAGTATGTTCGGCAGCATTTCGACAAGCGTCACCTTCGTGCCGAAGGCGTTGTAGATGTAGGCGAATTCGACACCGATCGCGCCCGCGCCGATGATGATCATTTCCTTCGGCTGCTCGGCGAGCACCATCGCTTCTTTGGATCCGATCACGGATTTCCCGTTGAATGGCAGTGGCGGTAGCGGGCGGGATTTGCAGCCCGTGGCGATGATGATGGTTTTGCCTTCAAGAACTTTTGTGGAGCCGTCGGCCGCTTTCACGCCGACTTTCCCCTCGCCCTCGAGGGAGCCGAAGCCGCGGACGTAATCCACCTTGTTCTTCTTGAAAAGGAACTCGATGCCGCCCGCGAGCTTATCGGACACCTTGCGCGAGCGCCCGACCACCGTGCTCCAATCATAGGAAAGCCCTTGGATCGAGAAGCCGAACTCGCCCGCCTTGTGCATGAGCGTCTGGTAGAGCTCGGCGTTTTTAAGGAGCGCCTTGGTGGGGATGCAACCCCAGTTCAAGCAGGTGCCGCCCGCGCGGTCCGCTTCGACGCAGGCTACTTTTTTCCCGTGCTGGGCGGCGCGGATGGCGGCGACGTATCCGGCCGGGCCGCCACCGATGACAATGAGATCGTAGGACATGATATTTTTTGGAAAAGTGGTTCGCGACCAGCGTGGTTCGCGGCGCGGAGATTGTCAAAGGGGGATGAGTGGAAATCGCTCAGGCCCGGTTGCGCTCGTCGATCTGGCCGTTGAGCGTGCAGAAATCGTAGAGCCAGCCGATGCCGAACAGGCTGGCGGTCAGCAGCCACAGGATGCCGGTGAAGCCGAAGATCCAGAGCAGGTAGCCGATGGTTTTGGAATGGGTGGGCATGTTGGGGATGTAAAAATGGTGAAGCGAGAACCGTCACGCGGGTGCGGTGTTATCGCGAAGCCATGCCGCGAAGTCTGCTTCGGAAAGATCACCGGCGGCGAGATTGAACATAGTCACATAACGCTCAGTCTTTGCCGCGAGCAGCTTGAGCCCATTCCACCTGAGAAACAACCGGTAGGCTACGAATGCTGTGCGCTTGTTGCCGTCTAGAAATGGATGGTTTTTAGCGATTCCGTATGCGTATGCGGCGGCTAGAGCACAGAGGTCGGGAGGAGGGCTTCCGTAACTGAGCAGTTGTTGGGGACGTGCCAACGCAGACAGAAGCAGACCTTCATCACGCAGACCGCTTTGTCCCCCATGTTCCGCGAGCTGCCTGTCGTGAAGCGCATGCGTGATTCGCGGAGTGATCCATTTTGGCTCGGAAATCATCTTTCGTCTCTATTCCGGACTCACTGGGCGAGCTTTTTTAGAACATCCCTGTCTTCCCTCATGATCTCTTCCGCGAGTTTCATCGCTGTCGCGAAATCTTCGTCGTATGGGTTGAGTCCAATCCCATCTGGGGTCTCCACAACGGTCAGCGTGTCGCCTTTGGATACACGGAGTTTCTCCAATATCTCCTTCGGTAAAATGATGCCCGCCGAGTTGCCGATGGAAGTGATTTTTACGGTCGTGATCATGTTTAAATTCTAACCTGAGTTAGAACATGCGCAACGGGGAAATTCGCGGAGTTCCCGCACCGCTTTTCCTCATTTCATCGAAAGCACTTTCTCCACGATCCGCTTGGGGTTCGGGAGTTGGTCGTTTTCGACATGCGGCGAGTAGATCGCGGGGGCGTCGATGGTGCAGACGCGCTTGATCGGAGCGTCGAGCTCGTCGAAGGCGTGCTCCTGGATGAGGTGGGAGACCATGGCGGAAACACCGCCGAAGGGTTTCGATTCATCGACGAGGACCACGCGGTGGGTCTTGGCGACGGAGGCGAGGATGGCGTCCACATCGAGCGGACGGATCGAGCGAAGGTCGAGGACTTCGGCGCTGATGCCATGCTCGTTTTTGAGAGTTTCGGCGGCTTCGAGGCAATGGATCACCGAGCGCCCGTGGGCGATGAGGGAGATGTCGGAACCTTCGCGTTTCAGGTCGGCCTTCCCCAGCGGAATGACGAAATCGCCGTCCGCCGGATCCGGCACTTCGCCGGTCATACCGTAGAGGAGCGTGTTCTCCATGAAATAGACCGGGTCGTTGTCGCGGATGGCGGCCTTGATGAGGCCTTTCGCGTCGGCGGGAGTGGCGGGCGCACAGACTTTGAGGCCGGGGAAGGCGGCGAAGAGGCCTTCGGGGATGTGGGAGTGGGTCGCGCCGACATTGGTGCCGCCGTTGGCTGGGCCACGGACGACGATGGGGCAGTGGCAGAGTCCGCCGGACATGTAGCGGACACAAGCGGCGTTGTTGACGAGCTGGTCGAAGGCGACGGAGTGGAAGGACCAGAACATCAGCTCCATCACCGGGCGCACGCCAAGCATGGAGGCACCGATGCCCATGCCGATGAAGCCAGCCTCGGAGATCGGTGTATCGACGATGCGCTTGTCGCCCCATTTCTGCCAAAGACCCTCTGTCACCTTGTAGGCACCGTTGTACTGCGCCACTTCCTCGCCCATGATGACGACGTTGGGGTCGCGGGCGAGTTCTTCATCGAGGCCTTCGCGGAGAGCTTCACGGTAAGTAAGAGTGCGCATGTTGGGAAAGGGATTGGAAGTTGGGAATCTGGGTATCAGGCGAAGAAGTGGTGGCCGATTTTCGAGGCGTCGGTGTTGTTGTCGGTTTCCCAGTAAACGTCCGCAGCGATGTCTGAGATCGACGGAGCAGGGGAATCCTCGGCGAATTTCACGGCGGCGGCGGCCTCTGCCTTGGAATCGCGGGTGATGCTTGCGACGAGTTCGTCGTTCAACACACCCTCCGCTGCCAACCTGCGGCGATACACGCTGATCGGATCGTGGTTGTCCTTGTATTCTTGGATCTCCTCGGGGGTGCGGTATCCGCCCTTGTGCTTGGAGTCGGCGACGGAGTGGCCGTAGTAGCGATAGGTGTCGATCTCAAGGACGGTGGGCTTGTGCTCCTTGCGGGCGCGCTCCATCGCGATGTGGGTTTTCGCGCGCACCTCATAGATGTCAGAGCCGTCGATTACGTCCCACTCGATGTCATAAGCCTCCGCGCGCTGGGCGAGGCAGCCGGTATAGGCGGAGGAGCGCTTCTGCGAGGTGCCCATCGAGTAGCCGTTGTTTTCGATCACATAGACGACAGGAATACCGAAGAGCGATGCGATGTTGAGGGACTCGTGGAACGCGCCTTGGTTGACCGCGCCGTCACCGAGGAAGCAGAGACAGCAACCTTCTTTGTTGAGGTATTTCAAACCGTAACCGAGCCCGAGGCCGAGGGGCGTTTGTCCGGCGACAATGCCGTGGCCGCCCCAGAAATTCTTGTCGGGAGCGAAGAAGTGCATCGATCCGCCCTTGCCTTTCGAGCAGCCGGTGCTTTTCCCGTAAAGCTCGGCCATGCACTCGTCCATGGCCATACCGGAAGCAAGCGCGTGCGCGTGGCAGCGGTAGGCCGTGATGTTGTGGTCGTTCTCCCCGCAGAGCGAAAGCGTTCCTGCAGCGACCGATTCCTGGCCGATGTACACGTGGAGGAAACCGCCCAGTTTGCCGGCGTTATAGCTCTTCAGCGCGGCCATCTCGAAATCGCGGATGCGCACCATCAGCGTGTAGAGCCCGATCTTTTTCTCGGCGGTGAGCGATTGGTTGATTGGTGAGGAGGTGAAATCGAGGGCGGACATGGTAGGCGGAGATGCGGTGAAACCGGGGCTTGGTTAGGAGCAGAGGGCGGCGGCGGCAAGTTTTATCTCGCGGCGGCTGGCTGGGTTTGAGGCGAGAGGCGGGGAAGGGCGAAACGCGCGGACAAGAAAATCGCGGTGAAAAGCAGGTTCGCCGCGGTCATGTTGCGCAGGAACACCCAGCTCGGGATAGTGCTGCCGAGAGGGCCGGCCCAGAGCGATTGCCAAAGGCCGAGCGGCGACTTGGGATACAACGGGCTGCCGATCCAGGCGGCGCCATTCGTGATGACGTGGAACGCCAAAGCTGCGGCTACCGATCCCGCAAGCAGGACGGCGGCGTGTTTTCCGCTGAGGGATTTCCCGATGAAAAACGTCGCGGTGAAAGCAAGCGCAGTAACCGCGATGACCCCGGGGGAAAGGTATGCTGCATTCCCTTCAAAGAGGGCGGGAGCCGGATAGGTCACGAGCCAGGCAGCGAGCGGGACCGCCCAACCACGCCAGTCTTTTGCCATGATCGCGCCGCAGAAGAACAGCGCGGCGAGCGGCTGGAAGTTCGGCAGGGTTTCCGGAAACATACTTCCGATCAGGCGGAAGATGGCAAGCAGGACGAGGATCAGAGCCAGAGGCAACAGGCGAGTCATGGCGAGAAGCTAACTGCTGCGATGCTCGCGCGGCGAGGCGAAAATTTTCCGATGACGATCCGTAAAATGTGCCCTATTTCCCGCCAGCCCCCATATCTTGTGGTGACAACCCAAATTTATTGTCGCTGCCATGACTGAGTGCTTGCCAAGAGGTGATGAAAGCTGAAACTACGCTCAGCGTTCGTGCCTATCATATGAAGTTCACTATCTCGAAAGACGTTTTCCTAGAAGGTTTGCAAAAAGTACAGCACGTGGTGAGTTCCCGCTCCACGCTGCCCATCCTGTCAAACGTGCTTCTTGTAGCCAAAGGTGGGCGGCTCGTTTTTACGACTACTGACCTTGATGTCGGCATCACCGGCTCTGTGGAGGCGTCGATTGAAAAAGAGGGCGCGACCACGCTTCCCGCGAAACGCCTGGTCAGCATCGTCAAGGAGCTTCCCTCCAGCGAAGTGCAGGTCACCGTGGACGCGAAAAATTATGCCACCATCAAAAGCGGCCCGTCGACGTTCAAGATCATCGGCCTCAGCGATTCCGAATTCCCGCCCTTGCCTGACTTTCAAGGTGCTAAAACCTTCAAGATTCCGCAGGTGGAACTAAAGAACGGTCTCAAAAAGACCGCATTCGCGATCTCCACCGATGAGACCCGCTACGTCCTCAACGGCATCTTCGCCTCGTTCCGCGAAGGCAAGCTCGCGCTGGTCGCCACCGACGGACGCCGCCTGGCGATGGCGGACATGGATCTGGAGTTCCCCGCCTCCCACGAGACGGATGTCATTATCCCCTCGAAGGCCATTCAGGAAATCCAGCGCCTGCTGGGAGATGTCGGCGAGGTGGAGGTAAAACTCAGCGACAGCCAGATTTCCTTTACTGTTGGCGACACATTTCTCGCCAGCAAACTCATTGAGGGCAACTACCCGAACTACCGCCAAGTGATCCCAGGCGATAGCAACGAGCGTGTCGTCATCGCCCGTGAGCACCTGCTGGAGACCGTCCGCCGCGTCTCGCTGCTTTCCTCCGACAAGTCGAACTCGGTGAAACTCATTTTCACGGAAAACCAGATCGAGGTTACCGCGAACTCGCCGGATGTCGGTGAGGCACAGGAAACCCTTGAGGTCGGTTACACCGGCCCTGATATGCAGATCGCCTTCAACCCGGAATTCCTACAAGCCCCGCTGCGCGCGCTCGATACAGACAATGTCTATCTCGACCTCATCGACGAGATGAGCCCCGGCGTGCTGCGCATCGACGGTTCCTTTCTCTACGTGCTCATGCCGATGCGCGTGACCAACTGATCTCACGGCCATGGGCAGGGCATTCGAGTGCAGGCGGAGGGCGAAGGAGTCGCGCTGGGCGACGATGTCCAAGATTTTCCCGAAACTTTCCCGATCCATCACGCTCGCCGCGAAGGCGGGTGGGCCGGATCCCGATTCGAACGCATCCCTGCGCGTAGCGATCCAGAACGCCAAGGCGGCGAACCTTTCGAAGGATAATATTGAGAACGCGATCAAGCGCGCTTCCGGCCATGACGCCGCCAATATCACCGAAGTCGCCTACGAGGCGAAGGGGCCGCACGGGTCTCTTTTTTACATCGAGTGCGCTACAGACAACACCAACCGCTCCATCGGTAACCTGAAAGTAATCCTCGGCAAGAACGGCGGCGAGATCGTCCCCAGCGGCGCGCTCAATTTCATGTTCACCCGCAAGTCCGTCATCGAGTTCCCCATGCCGGCGGGGAAAGATCTCGAGGAACTCGAATTCGAGCTGATCGACGCCGGCCTTGAGGAGCTATCGGTGGATGAGGGCGTGGTTTCGGTGATCGGTGATTACACATCCTTCTCCAGTCTCTGCGCCGCCATCGAGACCGCGGGAATCACGCCCACGAAATCCGGCCTCCAGCGCCTGCCCACCCAGCCCATCGAGCTCACCGAAGAGCAGATCGAGGATGTCGAAACCTTGCTAGACAAGATCGAGGACGATGACGATGTCCAAGTGGTTTACACCAACTTAGGTTAGAATGTGCTAAGATAGGTAAATCGCTTTGCTCCGTTGAGCTTTTTGCCCAATACCACACCCTCTGGTAGTCCGTCTCGATCCCATGCTCCTCGGACAACCACTTGCGCGCCTGTTTCATGGTAATGAATTCTCCAGCTTTCAGCATGGCCTCGAATGCTTCCATCACCTTTTTGGAAATGCCTTTGCGCCAGCCCTCGGGCCGCCCACGCCTTCCCATGCTTAGGAGTTCCTCGATGCCCCCGGTGCGGACCGCCTTGAGCCACTCGAAAAGATGGCCACGCGAGATGCTGCAAACATCGGCCACTTCAGCACTTGTCATTTGCCCTTGGGCGGCAAGCTTGACGGCAAGAAGCCGATTTTTGCGCCATCCCATGCACTCCTTGCTATGGAGTCCCCGATGATGGCTGCCACTTCGGGCAGCCCCGGCTTCTAGCAAGACCCTATCATGCACATGGATGCACGGATATCCTTTTCTTGTCAGCTATTTATTTTGCCTTGGTATAAGGAGATTGAACCGCCACGTTTCACTCCGCGTCCGCGATGGCCTGCAGTTCTTCCCAGCGGGCGTAGAGGGCGGCGGAGGCGGCGCGGGCGGCTTCGAGTTTCCTCATTTCAGCGGGGAGTTGTTCGTAGTTGCTGACCTGGAACTCGGGGTCGTTCATGCGCGTTTCGATGGTCTTTACTTCGTCCTCGGCGGCGAAGATGCGGTCTTCGATGGTATCGAGTTCGGCACGCTCCTTTTGGGAAAGTTTGCGGGGCTTTTCCGTAGTTTTTGCCAGGGGTTTCAGGGCTTTGTAGGCCTTGGCTTGGTCTTTAAGCGCGGATTCGCGTTGCTGACGCTTTTCTAAATAGTAGGAATAATTACCTGGCGTGACATGCAATCCGCCGTCCTCGAAGGCGATGACCTGGTCGCAGATGCGGTCGAGGAAATAGCGGTCGTGGGAAACGACGAGGATGCTGCCCCCGAAGGCGGAGAGGGCTTCCTCAAGCATGCGGAGAGAGGGCAGGTCGAGGTCGTTGGTGGGCTCGTCGAGGACGATGAGATTGCCGCCGGTCTTTAAAACTTTCGCCAGCATCAGGCGGGCACGTTCGCCGCCGGAGAGGAGATCGACGCGTTCGTTGATGCGCTCGTTATTGAACAGGAAGCGGCGGAGGTAGGCGCGCGCGCCGAGGGTTTCGTTGCCGAACTGGACTTTCTCGTTGCCTTCGGAAATTTCATCCAACAGCGAGCCGGTGCCGTCGAGCTGCATGCGGGTCTGGTCGATGTAATTGATCTTCACGCGTTTCCCGAGGACGGCGGAACCTTCGGTGGGCGTGAGCTGGCCGAGGCAGAGCTTGAGCAAGGTGGTTTTGCCGACGCCGTTTTTGCCGACGATGCCGGTGCAGGTGCCGGGGCGGATCGAGAGATCGAGGTGGCGGAACAGCCAGCGCGGATGCTTCTCGGTGCCGACGTTGACGCCTGCTTTTTCCAGCTCGATGACGATGTTTCCGAGATCGGTGGCGGGCGGCAGGAGCAGATCCATCTCGCGTTCCTCGGGCGGGCCTTCCTGACTTTCGATTTCGTAGAAGGCGTCGAGGCGGCTCTGTTGTTTCGTGCCGCGGGCTTTGACACCGGCGCGCACCCATTCGAGCTCGGATTTGAGGAACTTCTGGCGTTTTTGTTCCGATTGCTCGGCGATCTGCTGACGGATGGCCTTGCTTTCGAGGTAGGCGGTGTAGTTGCCGGGGTGGGAGAAGGCGCGGCCGCCATCGATCTCGATGATGCGGGTGGCGATCACATCGAGGAAATAGCGGTCGTGCGTGACGAAGATGACGGCACCGGGGAAATTTTTCAGCACGTCCTCGAGCCAGCGGATGGATTCGGCGTCGAGGTGGTTGGTCGGCTCATCTAACAGAAGTAGATCCGGCTGGCAGGCGAGCGCTCGGCAGAGGGCGACGCGGCGTTTTTCCCCGCCAGAAAGCGGGCCGGTCGGGGATTCGAGCGGCGGTGTGCCGAGGGCGTTGGAAAGCGAAAGGATGCGGGAGTCCAGGTTCCAGCCGTCGGCGTGGTCGATGAGTTCGAGGAAACCGTGGAGCTCGGTCTCGGTGCCGTCGCCGTTCTCGTAGCGGCGGATCGCCTCGACGATGTCCGCGGCGCCGGCGGCGATGTTTTCGTGGACGGAGAGATCGGGATCGAGCTCGAACTCCTGGGGCAGGTATCCGGTGCGGATGCCGCGGCGCAGCGAGAGTTCCCCGGAATCCGCCTTCGACTCGCCTGTGAGTATTTTGAGCAAGGAGGTTTTCCCACAGCCGTTGCGCCCGACAAGGCCGACTTTTTCCCCGGCAGCGACGGCAAGGGTGACTCCGTCGAGGAGGTTCTGGTAGGAATAGGCGAGGCGGATCTCGTTGGCGGAGAGGAGGGTGGACACGGACTTAAAATTCAAATTTCAAATATCAACTCTCAAGGAAGAAGTCGATTCTCCGCACGCGGATGAGCGGGAAAGGGCGGAAAGGGAAGGGGAAAACGGTGTATGCGGCGCTTTTCAGAGAACCGGCAGGTTTTGTATCGGAGGTCGCGGAGCTGGAAATCCATGGATTTTCAACACGCCCTGTTTCCGCCACATGGTCGCCGGCTCTCCACATTTCCGGTGCTTCAGATGACATGCTCCATGCCCGGCTCGGGGATGATGACTTCGGAACCTGGCAGGCGTTTTTCGAACTCTCCCTTGAACCACGCCATCGCGCCGTCATCACCGTGGACGAGGAAAATTTTCTTGGGTTTCACGCGCACCGCGTAGTCGGCGATGGCATCCCGCGTGGAGTGGCCGGAGAAATCGAACACGCGCACCTCGCAGTTCAGCGGGACAGCGGGATAGGCGGGGTCGAGCAAGACCTTGTCGCCGGGCTGCGCCGCGCGGATGCGGCCACCGGGGGTTTCCGAATCCGCATAACCCACGAAAAACAGGCCGTGCTTCTTGTTTTCCAACACACCCTGTCGGGCGAAGTTATTGGAGACGGTTTTTTCCGACATCATGCCGCTGGAGAGGGCGTAGATGCAGCCATTGTGGAAAGGGATGGGGCCGACGCGGCGCTTGTTCCCGCCCGCCAGCTCCATGTCGGAGAGAAACTTGAAACCGCGGCGGTTGCGGCGGCTCACATCGCTGAACTTGTCGTAGATCGTGGTCATCTTGGTGCTTAGCCCGCCGATGTAGATGGGGATTTTCATGTCCACCAAACCCTCCTCCTTGAAGCGCTGTAGCATCGCTAGCACCTCCTGGGTCTTGCCCATCGCGAACACCGGCACCAGCGCCGAACCGCCGCGCTTCAGCACGCCATCGATCGCAGCCGCAAACGCGTTCTCCTCCTCGCGCCGCGAATAATCCGCTCGCCGCGCCTGCTCGCCGCGCGTGGTCTCCACGATCAGCGCGTCCACCTCGCCCTCGGGAAACACCGCGCCTTTCTGTATCGTGCTGTCCTCGAAATTCACATCCCCCGTGTAGAAAACCTTTTTCCCCTCCCCCTCAAACATCACTCCTACGGATCCCATGATGTGACCCGCATCGAAAAACTCGGCGGTCACCTCGCCTTTCAGATCCACCGGGAACTTGCGTCCCACCTTCATGGTCTCGAGGCGGCTTTTCATGCGGTCGAGGTCGCCATGGCGGAAAAACGGATATTCCGTGATGCCCAGCTCGATGCGTTTGGATTCCATCACGTTCACCGAGTTGTGCAGCATCGCGAGGGTCAGCTCAGCGGCCTCCGGGGAAATGAAGATCCTAGCGTTTTGCTGCCGCTCGGCGAGCACTGGTAAAGTCCCCACGTGGTCCAAGTGCGAGTGGGTCACGAAAATCGCCTCCGCTGTATCGTCGCCGATCAGTTCGTAGCGCGGCTGCGCTTCAAGCCCCTCTTCCTTCGGATGCATCCCGGCATCGAGCACCATCCTAGTTCCTCCGACCTCTAGCGAATACGAATTTGCCCCGATCCCTACGTTTCTACATAAACTTTTGAAAACAATCACGTGCGCGCACAGTCTGCGATCCGCAGCGGTGTGTCAACCCGCGCGCCGCCATGGTTTTCGAATCCGACCAGCCGATCTTCAAGCTGTTGAGTCGCCTTCTCTTTAAAATCGAAATTCCAAAATCATCAACCTGTCTGTCGTAGCTTTGATCATCAATCAGTCTTCAAACCGCAGCCGCCGTTTCCTCTTGTTTTTCAATGCGCTGGAAAACGATGCTTTGCTCAAATTCGGGATTTGGATTGATTGGATTGCCTCCCATGCGGACGGTGTCCAGTATCCTCGCCATGAGCGCACCCAACCCGATCAACCACTCTGTTTGCCGCTGGCCATACGCTGACATTCCGCTGGAGGATTTTTGCGTCGCGGCGAAAGGCATGGGCATCGGCTCCATCGAACTACTAGAAACATCCGACTTCGCGACGCTGCGCAAACACGGCCTGGACTGCGCGGTGGTGACCTTTCCCACCACCGTCACCAAGGACGGCGTGAAGGTCGGCATGATCGAGAAAGCCTTCAACCGCCTGGAACACCACGATGCGCTGGTGGACGTTTATGAGAGGAAACTGAAAGACTGCGCGGAGGTCGGCGCAAAGCAGCTGATCTGCTTTTCCGGCAACCGCGATGGCATGGACGATGAGCAGGGCTTGGAAAACTGCGCCGTCGGTCTCAAGCGCATTTTGCCACTCGCGGAGAAACTCGGTATCACGCTGGTGATGGAGTTGCTGAACTCGCGAGTCGATCATCCCGGCTACATGTGCGACCACAGTGCGTGGGGCGTCGCCCTCTCGGAAAGGATCGCCAGCCCGCATTTCCGGCTTCTTTACGACATCTACCACATGCAGGTCATGGAGGGCGATGTCATCGCCACGATCCGCGCCCACCACCCGCATTTCTCCCACTACCACACCGGCGGCTGCCCTGGTCGCCACGAGATCGACGAGACCCAGGAACTCCATTACCCCGCCATCATGCGCGCCATCGCGGCCACGGGATACAAGGGCTACGTCGGCCAGGAATTCATCCCGAAAAACACGGACAAGCTGGCAAGTCTAAGACAGGGAGTGGCTATCTGCACGTTGTAAGCGCTCACATCCTGAAATCCTCGCCGAGGTAGTATTTCCTGGCGATGGGGTCGTTGACGAGCTCTTCGGAAGCGCCTTCGAGGATGACCTTGCCGTCGTAGATGAGGAAGGCGCGGTCGGTGATGGAGAGGGTCTCGCGCACCGAGTGATCCGTAATGAGGATGGCGAGACCGTCCTTTTCGCGGAGTTCGCGGACGATGCGCTGGATGTCCTCGACGGCGATGGGGTCGATGCCGGCGAAGGGCTCGTCGAGCATCAGCACCTTGGGATCGGAGCAGAGCGAGCGGGCGATGGCGAGGCGTCGCTTCTCACCGCCGGAGAGTGTGATGGCCAAGGACTTGGAAAGCTTCGTGATGCCAAAGCGGTCGAGGAGGTCGTGGGCGCGGGCTATCTGGTCGGCGCGGGAGAGGCCGGGGCGGGTTTCCAGGATGGCGAGGAGGTTATCGAGGACGGAGAGCTTGCGGAACACGGACTCTTCCTGCGGCAGGTAGCCGAGACCGAGGCGGGCGCGGCGGTGCATGGGGAGCTTGGAAATATTCTCACTATTGAGGTGCACCGTGCCGTCCTCCGCCGGAATCAGACCGGCGATCATGTAGAAAGAGGTGGTTTTTCCCGCGCCGTTGGGGCCGAGCAAGCCGACGATTTCCTTCGGCTGGACGGTGATGCAAACGCCATCGACCACGGCGCGCCCGCCGTAGGTTTTGCGCAAGCCCTGTGCGGACAGGACGGCGGTTTCGATGTTCTTGCAGGTGGAGCCGGGATCGTGCACTTGGTTAAATTTCAAATTTCAAAGATCAACTTTCAATAAGAGACTAGTTGCCCTTGAGGTTGCCGCCCATTTCCCAGTTGCCCTGGGTGGAGAAGGAACCGTTATTTAGAAGGCGTAGTGTGAGGTTCGGTTGCTTGGCGCGGGTGAAATAGGTACCTTGTTTCACCCATGGGTAGCCGCCATGTATGATGATCTCTCCGGTGGGGATATTGTAGGTAAGAATGCTCCCGCTGGCTTGGATCGGCTCTTTGCCGTTGACACCCTTCTGATCAATCCGCACCGCGCCCTCGGCGATGATTTTCTGCACATCGCCGAAGTTGCCCATGCCGGCCGGCTCCTTGTCATCCTTCTTCACTTTCTTTTTTCCCGGCTTTTTCTCGAAGAAGACCTTGAGCTGCTCCGCTCCGCTGAGGCTGAAGCGCGGGTCGGTGACTTTCACGTTCCCGAGGTAAACGAGGATTCCCTCGTCGGAGTCGAAATACATCCCGCTGTCGCAGGTAATCAGGGTGTCGTCGGGGCCGGGCTTCACTTCGAGCGGCTTGGCCTCTTCTTCAGCTCTGGGTTCCTGCGTCGCGACAGACTTGATTTCGCTCGTGCTGATGAACTCCAGCGCGTCGCCAGACGCCTTGTTTCCCTGCTCGACCGATTCGTTGAAACTCGCCTGCGTGGCGGTGGAGCGCCTGTCCGCCTCCGGTTTCGCGGGGGCGGAGTCGGCCTTGATCGCGGCGAGCTCATCTTCGGAAACGAACGGAGTCGGCAGGGCGATGAGTGGTGAGGGCGCTAGGCAGAAAGCGACGAGCGCGGCGGCGGGAAAGGGGCTGCTGATCATGGAGGTAGCGGTGGGAGGGGCGGAGATCCAGGTGCTCGCGGGGCCTTTCAAAAAACCCTTACCTTCCCGCAAGGAATACACGAGACCGACGCCCCGGGCAACTAGTCTGTCGGCGGTGATTTCCACGAGTTCATTCGTGAGCAGCCGCGACTTCGCCTGGTCGAACAACGCGATCTCCATTTTCACTTTCCCACGCAGGCTGCGGTCGCGGTTGAAAAAACGGATTAGCACGTTCTCACCCTGCACCCGCTCGGAGTCGATCAGGGTCATGGTCTCCGCCTTCATATCGCCGACGAGGTTGCGCTCCTCGTCATAGCGCGGGAGCAGCACGCCTTTAAGCACGCTGCCACTCGGCAAAAGGGAAACCGGGTTTTTTTTCACGTCCGGCGCGGTTCCCTGGGCGCAGAGCACGGGGGCGGCGAGCAGGAACATGGAAAGGTAACGCGTCAAAGTGGGTTCAGGTCGGTGTGTGTATCGGCAAAAACCTAACCGCTGGCCCCCGTGATACAACCGCAATGTCAGCCGGGCGGGAAAACCTTCCTGCCGCCCGAGGTATCCGAATAAGCGGGGTTGATTCGTCCGCGCGGCGCGGTGATGCTCCGCGCATGAAACCTAAGGTTGGCGAGATGGCACCGGATTTCACCGCAATGGTGGTGGACGGGGAAACGGAAACGGAACTCACGCTCTCGGTGTTGCTAGGGGAGACGGTGGTGCTGGTTTTTTACCCGAAGGACAGCACGCCGGGCTGTACGATCCAGGCTTGTTCGCTGCGTGACCATTGGGCGGAACTCAAGGGCAAGGCGCGCGTGTTCGGCGTCAGTGCGGATGGCGCGGCGAGTCACAAGAAATTCATTTCGAAACGGCAACTGCCTTACCCGCTCATCGCGGATCCGGATAAGGTGGTCTGCGGGGCTTTCGGCGTGTGGGTGCAGAAATCAATGTTGGGGAAAAAATTCATGGGCGTGGAGCGCAGCACGTTCGTGATCGGCCCGGATGGACGCATCAAGGCGGTGCTCGAAAAGGTCTCGCCGCTGACCCACACGGAGAAACTCTTGGAAATCCTTGGATGAAGGAGAAGCCCAACGACCACCCGCACATCGGCCTGGCGGTTCTTTCCGCTGGGGTAATGGCACTGGCCTTGGCGGCGGGGCTGAGTTTCCTCGGGCTGATGGGGAAAGTGGACGGTCTGTTGGAAGGCCTCCTCGCGCCGCAAAGCATGGCGGCTCCGGCGAAATCCCTCGGCCCCATCGCACTGTGGGGCGGCTCCGCCTTGCTGGCGTTTCTTCTCCCCGCCGTCATCCTCAACGTCCCCGGCCTGTGGCGTAGAATGGTGGTCTGGAGCCTCACCTTCGCGCTGACCCTCGCATGGGGGCCGGTGCTGTTGCTGGCCGCCCACAAGCTGGAGATAGGGGTCGCGCTTGTCGCCGTCCTGTGGTCGGGTTTCTGCGCCATGTTCTACACCACCAACCACATCCTGCCCGTGGATAAACCCCAATCGAAAGACCATGGCGCGCGCTGATTTCCCCATCCCCGTTCGTGCCCTCATCGACGAGCTAAAACGCCTCCCCGGTATCGGCCCGCGCAGCGCGGAGCGCATGGCCGTCTGGCTCCTGCAGAACCGGAAGGCCGAGCCGAAAGTCCTCGCCGAGGCGCTGGTGAAAGCCGAGGAGGAGATCATCGCCTGCCCCGCCTGCGGTTTCTTCGCCACCCGCGAAAGCTGCGATATCTGCGACGATCCGAAACGCGACAACTCCATTCTCTGCGTCGTTGAACAGGCGACCGATGTGATACCGCTGGAAAGATCCGGCGCGTTCAAAGGCCGCTACCATTGCCTTGGCGGAAAACTCTCGCCGCTCGACCGCGTTTCCCCCGAAGACCTCAACATCCCTTCGTTGATGCGGCGTGTGGAAAACGGCGGCGGCATGGAAATCATCCTCGCCCTCGGCGCCGATGTGGAAGGCGAGGCCACTTCAAACTACCTCGCCGACATGATGCGCGGAAAACCCGTGAAGCTCACCCGCATCGCCCAAGGACTCCCCGCCGGCGGCGGCCTCGAGCATGCCGACGAACTCACGCTGATCCGCGCCCTCCAGGGACGCAGGGATTTCTGAACGAAGACCCCAGTGCCCATTCGCAACTTTGGATTGGCCGTGAGTTTGCTGACCGCTGACCGGAAGGGGTGAAGCTGTGATTTAAATCCGTGCCAGCGCCGCAGGTGTGAGTCTAGGATCGCTCCATGCCATTCAGTGAATTCGGATTGGAGGAGGGGATCCTCCGCGCCATTAAAAAAGTCGGTTATGCCCGCCCGACCCCCGTGCAGCTCGCTGCGATCCCGAAGGTGATGCAAGGCGACGACATCACCGCCATCGCCCAGACCGGCACCGGCAAGACGGCGGCCTTCGTCCTGCCCATGCTGCACCGGCTTTCCCTGCAGAAAGCGGAGAACAAACTCCACGGCACCCTCGCCCTGATCCTCGCGCCGACCCGCGAGCTCGCCATTCAGATCACGGAAAGCATCCATTCCTACGGCCGGCACCTCAGCATCCGCGTCGCCGCAATCTACGGCGGGGTGGATGAAAACTCGCAGATCCGCGCGGCGCGGAAAGGGGCGAACATCATCGTCGCCACGCCTGGCCGGCTCATCGATCTGTTAGGGCGGCACAAGCTCGATTTCTCGCGGCTCGAGGTGCTCGTCCTCGACGAAGCCGACCGCATGCTCCACATGGGTTTCCTGCCGGACATCGAGACCATAGTCGCCGCCCTGCCGAAACGCCAACGCCGCCAGACCCTGATGTTTTCCGCCACCTTCCCACGCGAGGTCGAATCGCTCGCGAAGCGCTTCCAGCACGAGCCGAAGCGGGTGCAGGTCGGCGCGAAAAACAACCCGGCGGACACCGTGAAACAGGCGGTTTACGAAGTCCCGCCGCACCTCAAGGACGCGATGCTGCTGGCGTTGCTGAAAGACGAGGCGTTCGCGCGCGTGCTCGTTTTCGTCCGCATGAAGGACGGCGCGAACCGACTCACGGAGATCCTGCGGAAGGAAAAAATCAGCGTCACGAGGCTGCACTCCGGGCGCACGCAGGAGAAGCGGATCAAGGCCTTGGCGGATTTCAAAAGCGGCGCGGTGCGAGTGCTCGTCGCCACCGATCTCGCCGCGCGCGGGATCGATATCGATGGCGTGAGCCACGTGGTGAACTACGATTTCCCCGTGAACCCCGAGGACTACATCCACCGCATCGGGCGCACCGGCCGCGCGGAGCACGAGGGCGAGGCGGTCAGCTTCGTGCCCAAGGGCGATCTCAACCTGCTCGGTATCTTGGAAATGGCCATCGGCCAGCGCCTGCCGCGGAAAAAGCTGAGGAGCTTCGACTACTACGCGAAATCCCCCGCGATCGTGATCCCGCCCGCCAAGAAGGATTGGCGGAAACGGACGCGGGAAAGGGAAGTTTCCAAACCGGAGAAACCCGCCACGCGCCCCGCTAAAAAAGTCGGTAAAAAATTTCCGAAATCCCGCTGAATGGAATCACGTGGCGCCGCGTCATTCCTTTACCATGAAGACAATCCTGTCCCCGGTTCGCCTCGCCGCCCTGCTCGCCTGCGCAACCCTCAGCGCGAGCTGCACCACCAGCTACGACGCCTACGGAAACCCGAGGCAATCCGTCGATCCCGGCGTCGCGCTGATGGGCGTCGCCGCGGCGGGAATCGTCGGATACGCCCTAGCCGACGACAATAACCACTCTTGCAGCCAAAACAATTACTACGGTGGTGGCGGCTATGGTTATGGCGGCGGTCACTACGGTGGCCATTACCATGGCGGGTATTCCCACTGTTATTAGGCGGCGGTTCAGGCTGGAAAATTGGTTCTAG